>JBFYLF010000095.1:0-7698 GCA_041305505.1 Methanothrix sp.
CATGTGAGAGGGTCTTTGAGGTAAAAAATTGGACAAGTCGATTGACCTAAAAATCTCGCTGAGTCTCTTATCTTTGGAAGCAATCTATTTCCAGTTCAGATTATTCCAGTACTCGTACTCGTGCTCCCAGTTATCCTTGTTCATCTTCACCAATGCCTTGAAGTGCTCTCTGATCTCCTTTTGCATCAGCCTCTGCTCTGTGTAGTCGCGCTTGACCCTGATATCCTCGGCCAGGCTCTTGCCGAGAAGGAAGGCCTTCCTCTCAGCCTCCTCCATTGAGCCAGGCCCCTGGGACATCACCACTCCCACGCTGCCGGTGACGAAGGCTCCGAAGGTGATCATCAGACCGTCCAGGTATGTTGTGACCTGATCGTAGTTGCTGCCGCCGCTTGCGACGCTTGCGCAGTACTTGCCGCTCAGAAGCTGGCAGTGAACTGCATCTGCCATGCGGTCGATTATTGTCTTCATCTGGGCAGTGACGCTGCGAAAGTAGTTTGGCGCGCCCCAGACCAGGCCGTCTGCTGCCAGGATTTTGTCGTAAAGCCCCTGGAAGTCGTCCTTGTGCACGCACACTCCCGTCTTGAAGCAGGCCTGGCAGGCATTGCAAAACTTGATGTCCAGATCGCACACGTCCACCAACTCCACCTCAGCCCCGGCTTCTTTGGCTCCGTTCAGGAGAGCCTGAACCAGCCGCAGGGTGGTGCTCTTAGAGCCGCGCGGACTGGCGCAAATTCCCAAGATCTTCATTATCTTCTCCTCCACTTCTTCTTGTCCGGACGTTTATAGTCCTGATAATTTCAGCCTTTCTCTTTGCCATCCTATGATCCCTGGGATCATGGCATGGGAATCTAGGTCACAACAGCCTTTTGAAAGACTCGCCAGGCTATGAGGAACATGGCCGCGGCAAAGCCGGTCAATGCCAGAAAGGAGATCATGATATCCGAGCTGCTGTAGACATAATGAATGCCGATGGCATAAAAGTCCTGTCCAACGGCGAAGTAGCGCACTCCGTTGACCAGATGTGTGAGCGGATTGAACTGGGATAGGAGCTTGACCACCGGCGGGAAGGCATCGATTGGGTAGAGCGCATTGCTGGCGAAGAATAGGGGGAGCGTGAGCAGGGTAATCACAGCTTGAAGCCCCTCCGGAGTGTCCATGCTCATGGATATGGCTGATGAGAGAAAGAGAAATCCTATGGAGAAGACTCCTACAAAGAGCAGGACTCCAAGAATCGCTCCAGCCGTCTGGAGGGGCGTGTAGCCGGGAAAGAAGCGCACCCCGATCAAGAGGCCAAAGCCCATGATCACCATCACCTGGATGAATGACTTGGTGACGCCCGACAGGCCGATTCCGAGGATGATGTGGTTTCGAGGCATGGGGCTTGCCAACAGCTCCCTCATCAGCCCCCAGTTCTTGTCGAATAGGAGGGTAATGCCCCCGAAGAGGCTGGTGAAAAGCGTGGTCAGGGCGATCACTCCTGCCCCCATGAATGTGAGATAGGATACCGAGGTCACCCCGGGCGGCAGTTCTATGCCAGAGCTGAGGCGGGAGAAGTTGCTGGACATGGCTGCGCCGTAGAGGGCCATCCAGAGTGCCGGCTGGATGAGTGAGACCACCAGGGCGATTCTAAAGCGTACGAAGCGGAGCATGTCGCGCCAGTAGATTGTCAAGAACTCCCAGGACATTCTATCTTCCTCCTTTGGGCTGAGGCAGGCGGTGAAGCTTTCCAGCCCCTGCGTCTCTGATGTCCCTGCCCGTGTAATGCACGAAGACGTCATCCAGAGTGGGCTTCTTTAAATTGGCGCTGTGAATGCTGATGCCCTTCTCCTGAAGCCTGCTCATGATCAGAGGCAGGCAGCGGGTGCCGTCAGCATTGATTGTAACAGCCAGGCCCTGGGGAGTGGATTTGATGCCCCGGACGGATTTGAAGTTTTTCAGGAGACCCTCGGCTGAAGTATTGTCGCTTGTGTCCAGGTAGATCATGTCGCTGCCAAGCGCGTTCTTGAGGGCCGCCGGCTCCCCGGAGGCTATGATCTTGCCGTGGTCCAGGATGTCTATCCAGTTGCTGACCTGGTCAGCCTCGTCCATGTAATGGGTTGTCAGGAAGATGGTCGTTCCCGAGTCGTTGACCCGCTTGATGTACTCCCAGAGCCGACGCCTTGTCTGGGTGTCTAGACCAATTGTGGGCTCGTCCAGGAATAGCACACGAGGCCTCGTCATTAGGCCGCGGCCTATCTCCAGCCTACGCTTCATGCCCCCTGAGAGGTAGCGAGTGCGAACATTCCTCTTATCCTCCAGCTCCACCAGGGCGATGATCTCCTCTATCCGCTCCTTCCTCTCGGTCTTTGGCATTGAGTAGATGCGGCCGTGCAGCTCAAGAGTCTCCCTGACAGTCAGGTCGCGGTCCAATGTCTCGTCCTGAAAGACTATGCCAATGGAGCGGCGGACCTCCTGGGGCTCTTTGGCCAGGTCATGTCCGGCTATGAGAACGCTGCCATGCTGCACCGGCAGGAGGGTCGTCAGGATGTTGATCACAGTGCTCTTGCCAGCCCCGTTGGGCCCCAGAAAGGAGAATATCTCCCCCTCCCGGACGAAGAAGCTAACTCCTTGCACGGCCTGAAAGCCGCTGTAGCTGTACTCCAGGTCCTTGACCTCAATGATTCTCTGGCTCATCTTATAGCTCGCATCTCTTCTCTTTGGCATTTAAAGATGCTCCGACAGGATTGGAGTCGACAATCACCACAAGCATTAAATAGCCTGCACCAAAGAGAACCTGCGATCTGAGGAATAGTAATATGCGTTGGCAAGGCAAGTCTGGAAGGAAGCCCACTGGAGGGAAGTTGATTCTCGCCAGGGGCAAGAGAAAGTATGAGGTAGGCAGAGAGCAGAGCGATACCACAATAGCTGCGATCAGAGTCAAGAAGATCGAGACGAAGGGCGGAAACCAGAAGATGCGCATGCTTCGAGGCGATATGGCTAGCGTATCCGATCCGGTGACCGGCCAGTCCAAGATCGTCAAGATCGAGAGGGTCACTGACAATAAGGCCAATCTGCACTACATGAGAAGGAACATACTGACAAAGGGTGCAGTCGTCAAGACGGAGATTGGAGACGCCCGCATAACCAACAGGCCCGGCCAGGATGGCGTGATCAATGCCATACTGCTGCCTGCTGCATAAATCCCCCCTTCTCTTTTCATGTTCATAATATTCCGCTGCTCTTGCGGGCGCCATCTCTATGCTCCGAAAGAGTCCAAGACGAGGACCTGTCCCTGTGGCAAAAGAAATGCTCTTGCAAGGACGCGGGTCCTGGCTATTGCTCAGGATGCCGCCTCAGCAGGAGAGATTGTGCGTAAGCTGCAGATGGGAGAGCGCGGCATGACTGGATTCAAGCCTGCCCGTCTTTAGGCAGATTCTTCTCTGGAAGGATGGCAAAGGAGGCCCCAGGTTTCGGCGAAGAATGGAGGGGCATCCCTCACCCTCCTGCGGACCTCCTCGATGTAGCTCATAATGGGTCCGCTTTAGCTCCTTTTAATGGTGAGTCTGGTGCTCAACTGTATAATCCTTTTTCTAACCTGAACTTTCCAGTTTAATTGAAACTCTTCTGATTGAATGTCGCTAAAATGCATGAGAATCTGATTTAATTTAAAATCAAGATCGTCAGAAAGAACTGCAGGAAAATCCGCCCTCCCAAAAAAGGGGGGAGGGCAGTTTACTGAATACCTGCTAATCCCCAAAAATTCACCTATTCATCAGTTCTTTCATTCTGGCCTGGGCAGCTTGTGTGTCGGCCAACATTTTCTCTCTGCCTGTAGCGATCTTTTCCTCAGGCGTCTGGACTGTGGTCTCGACTGCGGCGGTGACTGAAGTCTCATTGCCCTCGACTGCTGGCTCGGATGCTGCTACCGCTTCGGCTGCGGTGCTGGTCGTATCCTGGCAGTTGCTGGCAGGGGCCACTTCCTCATACACCAATATGCTCAGGTTACCAAGGAAGGTGGTCATCATGCTCTCGCTCATGTTCATATCGATGAGCAAGAGGGCTATCGTTCTGTTTACGGGCTGGTAGGCGATCAACATCTGATTTCCTATCTGGCCCCAGAGTGCCGGCCCCGGAATTGATTCATTATACATGGCCTCGGCCAGGACGGGATTGTATCCTTCGAGATATGGCTTAAGATCCGCTGGAGCGAGTTCAGTCTCCGGTGCCAGGCATGGGTAGAGGAGATGCAGCCCCACTCTATTTCCATCCACCAGTATTGATAATGCGACCTCGCTTCCACCATTGTAGGCTCTCTCAGCGGGCATGGATTCTCCCTCTACAGTTATCTCCTCTGGAAGACAGACAATCATTTCGCCATAAATGTTGGACTCAGTTGCTATTGATGCGTTCTGGCAGATGCCTGCAGAAGATCCCGATATTGCAGTCAAAACTCCCGCCACGACGAAGCAAAACATCAGCATCCTTCTCAAATAGATCGATCTTATCTGCATTGTTTTAAGTATCATCCAATCCACCTCATTGCTATGCTCTTCTCCCTTTGAAAGCTTCTAATATTTAGACGCGTTTATAACACTCAAACTATTTAGCCGTTTTCCAGATATGCACTTATGATCTACTTCAGATCTATATATCCGATATGGTAATATACTTGAATACTCTGAGCGAAAATTATATGGCGATTGCTGTATGAATTTTGGATAAAGGAATATAATGGAGGATATGAGTGTGAGAGGAATTTCAAGCGCATTTTGCATAGCATCAGCCTTGCTGGTTCTGTCAGCAAGCTGCGCTGCATCGGTTGTCATCAATGAGATGGAGCTCAATCCGCCAGATGGTGGCAATGACTGGATTGAGATCTACAATTCGGATAACGAGAGCGTGGACATCAGCGGCTGGACAGCCGAGATGACAGACGGTAGCTGGATAGGCGAATTTTCTGCAGCTGCAGCCGGGACGGTTCTTCCTGCCGGAGGATTTTATGTATTCGACGGCGAGGCTGCCTGGAATCATGACGATAGCGGATATGCCACCCTCTATAACTCAGAAGGCGAGGAAGTCGACAGGACTGCTGAGAGAGAGGACGGGATGAACAACGATTTCACATACGGCAGGCATCCTGACGGCTATGATACGAATACAGACAGCGACTGGGGCCTGGGCTCTGCCACCAAGGGTGAGTCGAATATTCGTTAATCCGTATCAAGGAAACCTTCTATGAAATAGACGGCACTACTTTGATATGGGGTTTCAAAGGATATTGCCAATATAGTTCGATCAAGATAGAGGATACTTACAAGGGGGCTTCGAAAAAGATGAGCATCAGATCTGAAATTAAAGTCTGTGCGCTCCTGGCCTTATCTGGTCTCTTGGCGCTCTGCGGCATTGGCTTATGCGATGTGGTCATAAACGAGTTAGAGCTAAGCCCGCCGGATAACGGCACAGTCTGGGTTGAGATTTACAATACCGCAGATGCCTCGGTGGACCTGACAGGCTGGATCATCAATATCAGAGATGGAGCATGGCAAGGCGCGATTCTTCTGAACGGGAGCATAGAGCCTGGAGCGTTCCTGGCCTCTGATGGTTCGGATGCATGGGTGACAAGCGGAAACGGAACAGTCTATCTTTATGACGACTCGGGCGTTGAGATGGACAGGACACCCCAGCTTGCCGACGACTCCCATACCGACTTCTCGTATGGCCGTTTTCCTGATGGAGCGAGAAGCGATACCCGGGCCGATTTCGCATACATGATGGCCAGCAAAGGCCGCCCTAACGGCTCTGGGGCACTGAATTAAAAGGCCATTTTTTTATCAGTTCTAGCTTATCCAAAGGGTATACGAAGTGTCCCTCTTGAAGCTCTTAGTGTGCTCATTCCTGTTCACGATGCCACCCTGGCCATCCCTCTGAGAGACTGTTATCGTACGGGTTATGCCAGCGGATACTGTGAAATTGGCCGATCCGTCGAGGAGACCGTCGGCCAGATCGCTGCTGAAAAAGACATCGTCAACATAGACATCAAAGCCCTTGATCCTCTCTGACTTCACAGTTACAAGAGCAGTGCCGATATCTATTTCACCTGCATCCACCGCTCGATCCCCGGGCGACTGCCCCGTCTGCCGGGGCTTGACATCCAGTATGACAGCATTTGCCGGCTCGCTGCCCTCGACAAGTAGCAAGAAGTGCCTGCCAGTCTCCTCTACAGCCAGTTTGAGCCTATGGTAGAAGTCTTTATAGGACTTGATGCTCCAATGGGCTATGCTGCTGTTGGAATAGGATATGAGATACAAATCCGCATTTCCGTCCTCTCGGGTGTGCAAGGCCAAATTGACCAAGTCTCCTGCGATGATCTCATCATATCTGCTCCATGTCCCATCGTCTTCAATCCAGATCTGGCTTTGATTTCTATCGCATCCGCAGGAGCACGAGCTGGAAAGGCAATCGGAGCAATTGTGCAGGACTCCTCCGAGAAGGATGAATCCGGGCTCATTGCCGCTCAGATTGAATGTCACCGGATCGGATAAAGTCGTCTCTCCAGCTTGCTGCGGGCTTTGGGCGGGAGCTGTCCAGGCTTCCTGCGTCCAGACCTGGGACCCTGTAGGCATGGCAGCGACGGATGATATCAGCAGCATAATCAAGGCCCCTGACTGCAAAAGGAGACAGCGCGGCCAGCCTCTTGAAGGAAATGCGGCTCTCACATCGTCTCCAGAGCTGCTATGCCGAGGGTATCGAGCGTTGAGCGCAGGGCGTTCTTGGCGGCTCTCACAAGCCCCATTCTGGCCTGCCGGAGCGTCGGCTGTGCATCGAGCACAGGGCTGTAGCGGTAGAAGAGGTTGAAGCTCTCTGCCAGCTCACGGGCGTAAGTTGCAAGATGGTGGGGCTTCAGCTCCCTGGCTGCGCGGTCTATGACCAGGTCGAACTGGGCTATCTTCTTGAGAAGTGCCGTCTCATTCTCGCCCGAGAGTAGACCCGCCTTGACAGCATTCTCCTGCAAAGCTGCAGCTTCAGAGGCATTGGAGTCGCCTTTGCGAAGAATGCTGGCAGCTCTTGCGTGTGAGTACTGGATGAATGGGGCGGAGAGCTTCTCGAAGTCCAGAGCCTGCTTCCAGTCGAAGGTTGTGGCCTTGTCAGGAGAGACCTTGACAACATCATATCGGACGGCTCCGGATGCCACCTGGGCTGCCACCTTTTTGAGGAATTCATCGCTCTCATCCGGCCTTCTCAGCTTGACCTCCTCGTAAGCCTGCTTCTCCACCTCTTCGAGAAGCTCATCGGCTGAGATGAACTTGCCCTTTCTGGTGCTCATGGAGCCCGTTGGCAGGGAGACGAACTCGAAGATCACAACCTCCGGCTCGCGAACTCCCAGGAGGCGAAGCGCAGTTCGAAGCTGTCCTGAGACAAGCTTGTGATCGGCGCCCAGGATGTCTACAGATCGGTCGGAGTTCTCAGACTTCCAGCGGTGGTAGGCCAGGTCGCGGGTGATGTAAAGCGATGTCCCATTAGCCCTCTTGAGAACCATCTTCTTCTCAAATCCAAAAGAGGTCAGATCGAGCTGCAAGGCGCCTCCTTCCATTCTAGTCAGGCCGGTCTTCTCCAGAAGGCCTATTATCTCATCGACATCACCTTTTCGGACGAACTCAGACTCCCAGTGATAGGAATCGTGGCTGATGTTCATCCTTTGCAGCGTCTCTTCTATGCCGG
>JBFYLF010000096.1:0-5766 GCA_041305505.1 Methanothrix sp.
AGGGCGGCCTCTGCCTGCCACTTGTTTACAACAGCGGAGGATACGACTCTGCAGAGACGCTGCGCCTCCTTGACGGAATATTCGATATCTACATGCCTGATGCAAAGTACGGCTCGGATGGGCCTGCTGAAAAGTACTCCAATGCACCAGGCTACACCGAGGTGATGAAATCTGCCATCAGGGAGATGCATCGTCAGGTGGGTGACCTTGTCATAGACGAGGACGGCATCGCCAGGCAAGGTCTGCTGGTCCGCCACCTCGTCCTGCCTGGAGGGGCAGCCGAAAGCGGTGAAGTCTTCAGGTTTCTTTCAAATGAGATCTCCAAAAACACATATGTCAACGTCATGGCCCAGTACCGGCCTGAATACAATGCCTGCAGATATCCTGAGCTGGACCGCATGGTCAGAGCCAGGGAGTATGCTGATGCTATTGCTCTGGCAGCAGCCGCCGGCCTGAAGCGCGGCCTGGCAATACTTTAATTCCTGAGCGCCCCCAGTTAGAAGCAGATGATTGCATACGAATATCTTGAGCATACCGCCGATGTAATGTTCCGCGCTTACGGACGGACGACGGAGGAGATGCTCTCCAATGCCGCCTGCGCCCTCTTCAAAGCAATGGTTGATCCCGCATCAATAGCAGTCGATCAGACATGGACTGTCGAGCTGGAGGGGGAGGACCTCGAGGACCTGGCATACAAATGGCTCTCAGAGATAGTCTTCCTCTTCGAGACCGAGTCGGCAGTCTTCTCCACCTTCTCAGTCCGGCTTGAGCAGGACGGAGCCATGAAGCTCTTCGGGGAGATCGGGGGCGAGAGGATAGATCTTGATAGGCACGCCTTCGAGAATGAGGTCAAGGCCATCACCAGGCACAAGTTCGGCATAAAGAAGAACGACCGCTGGTGCATTCAGGTTATTTTGGACGTGTGATTATGGAAGATACAAGCAATACTCTATGCAAGATCGATGATAATACCTACGAGGTGCCGGTCGGATACAGGCCGAATATGCGAGTTCCCGGGCGGATATTCGTCTCTGCTGCGCTCCGGAATATGGTCGAGCCGGGCACAATCGACCAGGTGGCAAATGTAGCCACGCTGCCGGGTATCGTCAAGTACTCGATGGCAATGCCCGACGCCCATCTGGGCTACGGCTTTCCCATAGGTGGTGTGGCGGCCTTTAAGGAAGATGGCGGGATCATCAGCCCGGGCGGAGTCGGGTTTGACATCAACTGCGGTGTTAGGCTTCTGCGCTCGGATCTTGAGGCGGATGCCGTCTCGCCGAGGATCAACACGTTAATAGATGCCCTCTTCGAGGCAATACCATCTGGGCTCGGGGCGACGGGGAGGCTTCATGCAACCGACAAGCAGCTAACAGAGGCCTTCGTCTCCGGGGCAAGATGGGCCGTGGAGGAGGGATACGGCTTTGAGGCGGACCTCACCCACTGCGAGGAGGGCGGAGGCATGAAAGGGGCAGATCCCGATCAGGTGAGCGTCAAGGCCAGAAAGAGGGGACGGCCCCAGCTTGGAACCCTTGGCAGCGGAAATCACTTCCTGGAGATCCAGAGGGTCGAGGAGATCTATGATGAGGCGACAGCCAGGCAGTTCGGGCTCTTCAAGGGCCAGATCACAGTTATGATCCACTGCGGCTCGCGCGGCGCTGGCCATCAGATCTGCACAGACCACCTGGATGTGCTCTCCCGGGCGGTCAGGAAGTACAACATCGACATTCCCGACAAGCAGCTCGCCTGTGCGCCCCTGGGCTCCCCCGAGGCCAATCAGTACTTCGGCGGTATGGTCTCTGCCGCCAACTACGCATGGGCCAACAGGCACATCATCGCTCACTGGACCCGTGAGGTCTTCGAGAGATACTTCCCAGGGTCAAAGCTGGATCTGGTCTACGATGTGGCTCACAATGTGGCAAAGATCGAGGAGCACAATGTCGACGGCAGGCGAGAGCGGCTTTATGTCCACCGCAAGGGAGCCACAAGGGCTTTTGGCCCAAGCCGAAGCGAGGTACCGGCGGCCTATTCGTCTGTGGGCCAGCCTGTGATCATACCTGGCAGCATGGGCACATCATCGTATGTCCTGTGCGGGCGAGACGCTGCTCTTGATCTGACATTCGGCTCTGCCTGCCACGGTGCTGGACGAGTCATGAGCCGAAGCCAGGCGCTCAAGCTCTTCACAGGAAAGAACGTCAAGGCCGCCCTGAACAGAGACGGAATAGTGGTCAGGGCCACCAGCCCCGGAATGCTGGCAGAGGAGGCCCCCCAGGTCTACAAGCCCTCAGGGGATGTTGTGGACGTTGTGCACAATCTCGGCATCGCCAGCAAGGTGGCAAGGCTGGTGCCCCTGGGAGTTTCCAAGGGATAAGCGCGACACCGCATGTGGGTGTCATGTGGGTGTTCTCATGGCGGATGATTCGAAAGACGGTTCCCCATCAAATCCAGACCCGCTGAAGAGCTACAGGGAGAAGAGGAACTTTGATGTCACAGCCGAGCCCCTGCCATCCGGCAGTCCGGCTGACACACCTGGCCGAATATTCGTTGTGCAAAAGCACTTCTCTCGCAGCCTGCATTACGATTTGCGCCTGGAGGTCGAGGGTGTTCTCAAGTCCTTTGCAGTTCCCAAAGGGCCTTCCATGAATCCCGGCGATAAGCGTCTGGCCATAGAGACCGAGGACCATCCTCTGGAGTATGCCTTATTCCAGGGCACAATTCCCGAGGGACAGTACGGGGCCGGCAGAGTCGTCGTATGGGATCGCGGCAGCTACAGGAATCTCTCAGAGAAAGATGGAAAGGAGATCTCCACGGCCCAGGCCTTAAATGATGGCCATGCCAAATTCTGGCTGGAAGGAGAGAAGCTCGTGGGAGGCTTTGCCCTCACCCGCACAAAACGAGGATGGATATTGGTCAAGATGAGAGATGAATGGGCTGACTCTTCGAGAGATATCTAAAGGATAGCCCCGAATCAGTGATCTGATTCACCTCATGCCGGCCCCTCGTCACAGCAGTCTTTTTATTAAAGCTGGAATAGATGTCACTGAGTTTGAAGGATGGACCTATGCGTTTCGGCAATAGATAATCGCAAAGATGTCTGTCCCCTCATACAATTCGGAGGCGAAACCATTAGAAAAACTTTCATTCTTATGATCACTCTGATCATGCTGACGGCTGTATGCATTGCGGAGGAGAACACCTCTTTGATACCGAGAGCTCTGCTCTTCGGCAATCCTGACAAAACAGCCACGCGAATCAGCCCGGACGGCTCAATGTTGAGCTTCCTGGCCCCGGTCAACGGCGTGTTAAACGTCTGGGTTGGCCCGGCTGACCAGCCGGAAAATGCAAAGCCCGTTACGAACGATACCTATCGCGGGATCCAGAGCTATTACTGGGGACAGACCAATGAGCACATCCTATTCCTGCAGGACCAAAATGGAGACGAGAACTGGAGAATATTCAGCGTAAACCTCACCAGCGGCAAGATCAGGGATCTGACTCCCTTTGAGGGTGTGCAAGCTCGGATCCAGTTGATGACGTATAAGTCTCCTCTGGAGTGCATCATCGGTCTGAATAAGCGCGATCCAGAACATCATGATCTCTTCAAGCTGAATATCGAAACAGGCAATCTAACGCTGCTTCAGGAAAATACAAGGTTTTCGAGCTTCGTTGTCGATGACGAGTTCAGAGTGCGTATGGCAAGCAATACGACTCCTGATGGCGGCACTGAGATATTTGAGCGGATGGAGAACGGCACCTTTGTAAGCCTGATGAAGATAGATCTGGAGAACTCGCTCACCACCTACTTCGATGGATTCAACGAGACCAATGAGGTCGCATATCTCGCAGATAGTCGTGGCAGGAACACAGCCGCCCTGTATGCTCTAAACCTTAAGACGGGGGAGACCTCCCTGGTGGCCGAACACCCGAGGTCCGATTACGGCGGGGCCATGAGCCATCCCACTAAAAAATATAAGCAGGCAGCCTGTTTTTGCTATGATAAGCTGGAATGGAAGATCATAGATCCCGCAATCGCAGAAGATATGGAGTATCTCGCCCGGCAGGATGACGGGGAGATAAGGGTAATGAGCCGTAGCCGTGATGATACGATCTGGATCGTGGCTTATACATCGGATAGACCGACGCGATACTATTACTATGATCGAAGCCATAGCAAGGCAGAATTCCTCTTCACAGATCGGGGTGATCTGGAGGATAAACCCCTCTCCAACATGACTCCGGTTGTAATCAGATCACGCGACGGCCTGGATCTCTTGAGCTATTACACATTGCCTCTGGGCAACGATGCTGATAATGACGGTCTGCCAGATCGCCCGCTGCCCACGGTCTTATATGTGCACGGCGGCCCGTGGAGTCGCGATTACTGGGGCCTGAGCTCCATTCATCAATGGCTGGCCAACCGGGGCTATGCAGTCCTGAGCGTCAACTTCCGAGGCTCCACTGGTCTAGGCAAGAGCTTCACAAACGCCGGAAATCTGGAATGGGGCGGAAAGATGCATGAAGATCTCATTGATGCGGTTAACTGGTCGATAGAGATGGGAATAGCCGATCCGGATAAGGTCGCGATCATGGGCGGAAGCTACGGAGGCTATGCGGCTCTGGTAGGTCTGACCTTCACACCGACGGTCTTTGCCTGCGGCTTGGACATCTGCGGTGTATCCAACCTGGTGACAGATCTGAAATCAATTCCTCCCTACTGGATGCCGGAAATAGAGATGGACTTCAAGCGGATAGGTGACTACAGAACGAAGGAGGGTGAGGCATTTCTGATGTCGAGGTCGCCCATCTCCTATGTGGACGAAATCCAGAGACCTCTGCTCATAGCTCACGGGGTCAATGACCCAAGAGTGAAGCAGAACGAGTCGGAGCAGATCGTAAATGCCATGCAGGACAAGGGCCTGCCCGTGACCTGTGTTCTTTATGCAGACGAGGGCCATGGATTCGCCCGACCCGAGAACAGGCTCTCTTTCTATGCCATCGCCGAGGCCTTTTTGGCGGAATTTTTGGGCGGAAGGTACGAACCCATAGGCAGTGATTTTCAGGGGGCGAACTTCACAGTGCCTGCTGGAATGGGGGAGATTCCAGGGCTTGCCGAGGCAATGGGAGGCATGTCGTAGGCAGGATTCCGGCAGGGGCATTCAAGAAGCAGCCATCTTTAGCAGGGTGCGCGCGTAGAAGGGTGCCTGTTCCCCTGATCTGATGAACCTTGATACAGGTCGTTGCGGAGAGTTCATGCCCCCTGATGTCTTGCGGCGGCCCCGTGCCCCCTGGACCTCTGGCCGAGAACCTCCCGCTCTGGAGAATGCAGCTCATGTGGCCCCTCTGCCTGGAATATCCGATGCTGCATGATGGTCCCCCGAATAGGGATCGGGACAAGCTCGCATTGTGCATGAGTGCGCTCAGCTTCTCTCGCGCGAGAGCCAGGCAGCGCGCGGGCACCCCGGAAGAAGAGTCTTTAGCTGCAGCATTTATGGGGAGAGGCCCACAATGCCCCCCAGAGCCATCCTGGCCCCCCCTCCTCGCTTAAGCAAAGGCTTAAATTTCAATCTAAGCTAGCGCTTACAGCTATGCCTGAAAAGAGAGAGAAGATCATAGACCGGATCAATGTAACCGTCCTGGGCACAGCCAAGAAGGTACTGACCGATTTTCAGGGGTAGTGTGCCGAATTTTCTGTAAATAGGTCGGCCCTGTTATCCCACAAGTTAATCCGTATCCATGGATAAATACTTTTTAGTAGTCATCCATTCTTCA
>JBFYLF010000097.1:0-6644 GCA_041305505.1 Methanothrix sp.
CGGGCAGCCTGTGCAACATCGCCAGGCTCAGGCCTTCCTTTACATGGGACCTGATCACCAGGGTGCTCATCGCAGGCGGCAGGGTGTCGTGCGGATTGCTGCGGTATTCGATGTTCTCCGAGAAGAACTCCGGCTCTCTTCCTCTGATCAACATCTTCCGAAAAAACCATCTCATGGATCTCTGCCTGGGACGTCAAGGGCCGGCACCGTATGGAAATGTCCAAAAGAGCTTATAAGAGTATGGCCTAACCGCAAATATCATCTCAGTGAGATATTAATTTAAAAATATAAAATAGATTTTTATTTCTTATTTCACACCCCGCCCAGGAAATCCGCGCCCTGGGTCCTTCCCTGTTCCGAGGAGTAGTACTTGGCTATGGCCGCATCAGACATCTGGTTGATATCATTGGCTGTGTACTGGTCAGTGCCATCCATCTGATGCCTCACGATGCTGCTGGTGGAATTATTGATTGCAGCAGCATAGGGACTCTGCAAATTGACTGGAACCGTCATCTTCTGCATAAGCAAGGATGTATCGTTTCCAAAGTTGCTCATGACCCAGGCATTCCATTGGTCGACCAGGGTGTTGAAGCCGGCAACATCCTCTCCACGGACGGCCTTCTCGTATGCCTGGCCCACTTGGAAGGACAATTTGACGCCAACGACTGTGTTCTGCTGTTCAGGAGTGTAGGCAGCAGCTAAAGAGACCGCCGCTAGGCAGCAGCTAAAGAGACCGCCGCCAGTAGGCTTAAGAGAATTAATATAGTCTTCATCACTGGTAGAGATGTATTTGGGATTATTAATACCTCCTGGTCCGGGCTTGATATATAGCTCCGGGCTGGCCGGGCCCATAAGAGCCTCAAATTCTGCGCCACTCCGCCGGGGGACATAAAAGCAACTGTGATATACCAAAGGCGAGCAATCCCGGGCTCATGCGCGCCGCCATCCTCGTCACAGACCCCTCCGACTGGACAGCCGGAGCCCTTCTCGCCTCCTTCAAAAAGAGAGGAATAGATGCATTCTTTCTCAGCTTCGCAGACCTGCGAGCCTCCATCAACGGCGCCACATCCTTTCGATGCGCCGGAGTCGATCTTCTGAAGCTTGACGCCATCCTGGTCCGTGACCTGGGCCGGAGCGGAGAGAGCGACGTCGCCTTCCGCTTCGAGACGCTCCAGGCCCTCCGGGAGAGGGCTGTTCATGTGATCAATCCCCCGGAGGCCATAGCCAGGGCAGCCAACAAGTTCGCCACATCTCTTGCACTGCAGTCTGCCGGCATAGCCACCCCGAGGACGGCAGTCACAACCAGCCTGGTAGAAGCGAAGGCGATTTTAAAGGATTTCAAGAGAGCCGTATCCAAGCCGCTCTTCGGATTCAAAGGCAGGGAAATATTCCTGATCGAAGACGGAGTTCAGGCTGACCTCTCAAGGCTTGAGGGCATCCTTCTGAAAGAGGGGCTGGTCTACCTCCAGGAGTTCATAGCCCAGGAGAGGCCCCGCGACATCAGGGCGTTTGTGGTCGACAGCAGAGTCCTCGGAGCCATCTACCGTGTGGCTGCAGAGGGCCAGTGGATCAGCAACCTCTCCCGCGGCGGCAGGCCAGCAGCCTGCAAAATCACTTCTGAGATTGAAAACCTGGCCTGCCGGGCCGCAGAGGCAGTCGGAGCCGTCTACTGCGGCGTGGACCTGCTGGAGACGGCCTCGGGGCTCAAGGTGATCGAGGTCAACGGCACACCTTCGGGAAAGGGCATATTCGATGCTCTAAGCGTTGATGTGACAGAGGATATAGCCAGGCATGTCCATCAAAATTGTTATCTACGTGGCCGCTAAAGCGGGAGAACATGTTTACTATACTCACCGGTGCGCAGTTTGGTGATGAAGGAAAAGGCAAGGTAATCGATCTTCTGGCAGAGAACTACGACATAGTCGTCCGCTTTCAGGGCGGAGACAACGCAGGCCACACAGTTGTGGTTGGCGAAAAGAAATACAAGCTCCACCTGGTCCCGAGCGGAGCGATATTTGGCAGAAGGCTACTCATAGGGCCGGGAGTCGTCCTCAACCCCCGCGTCCTGTGGAACGAGATCCAGGCCCTGGAATCCGAGGGCATAAAGCTCGATATAGGAATAGATCCCAAGACGACGATAATCATGCCCTACCACATCGAGCTGGACGGCCTGCGTGAGAAGGCCAGATCTGAGAAGATCGGCACAACCAACCGCGGCATAGGATTTGCCTATGTCGACAAGATTGCGCGCGAGGAGGTCCAGATGGGCGACATCACAGATCCCGCCCTTCTCGAGGCGAAGCTTCAGGAGATAGGCCCGGCCAAAGAGAAGGCCATAGCCGACATGGGCGGCGATCCGACCGTTGTAAGATATACCCCGTTCATCGATGAGTACCTTGAGATAGGAAAGAGGCTGAAGAGCAGGGTTTGCGACGTATCGAGGGAGATCAACATAGCTCTGATCGAGGAGAAGAGCGTTCTCGCCGAGGGAGCTCAGGGAGCATTCCTCGATGTGATTCACGGCACCCAGAAGTTCGTGACATCCAGCTTCACCACAGCAGGCTCAGCCTGCGCAAACCTCGGAGTCGGGCCCGTTATGGTAGATAATGTCGTGGGAGTCATCAAGGCTTACATCACAAGGGTTGGAGAGGGGCCAATGCCCACAGAACTGAAAGACGACCTTGGCATGAAGATGAGGGAGAAAGGAGGCGAGTACGGAACCACCACAGGCAGGCCACGACGCTGCGGCTGGTTTGATGCAGTCCTCGGCCTCAAGTCCGTCTATCTCAACGGCTACACGGAGCTCGCTCTCACAAAGCTAGATGTCCTGACGGGCATAGATCCAATTCAGATCTGCGTCGGCTATGAGCTTGATGGCGAGAAGCTGGGCTATCCCCCGGAGAGCACAGTCGATCTGGCCAGATGCAAGCCGATTTATGACGAGATGGCCGGATGGAGCGAAAATCTGGAAGACGTCAAGGTGTACGAAGACCTGCCCGAGCGCGCCAGGTGCTATGTCGAGCGGATCGAGGATCTGCTTGGGATAGACGTCTCAGCAGTCTCAATAGGACCTGGAAGGGAGCAGACGATCTTCAGGGAGGAGCCGGAGTATTAGGAAAATAACGGAGCTGTTGGCTCCAACCACTCCATATTCGCGCCTTATTTTTTTGCAGTGTTTCGTTGAATAAATATTTATTCTTAGAGATCCTCATCTGCAAAGAAATGGGGGTTTCTCTTAATGAAAAAGCAGTATTTTATTGCTATCCTGATCATGATGATCGGGATCTCGTCTGCAGTTCAAAGTGATCTGCAGAGGCTGACGGGATACAATTTCCCGGATTTGAATCAAGATCCGATTGATAGCTCAACCGTAACAAGCGTCACTGTCAAGATCAAAGACGGCTCATTTCAGCCTTCAACACTGACGGTTGCAGCAGGTACAAGGGTTTTATGGCATAACCAGGACTCAGTTTTGCATACGGTAACAAGCGACGTTCAAGGCCTATTCGACTCAGAGAGCATCAGTCCAGGAAGCAAGTTCGCTCTGATATTCAACACACCAGGAAGCTACAGCTATCACTGCGCCTTTCGCCAGGAGATGCGTGCAGCCATTATAGTGACGGGAGGCCAGGCAGCCGGATCACAAATAGCTGCTTCATCGCCATCCTGGAACGTGCTTCCCCTGACAGGCAGCCAGCAGGTCGGGACGGGAACGGTCCAGCAGCTCATAGGAAGCGACTCATTCAGAAGCCCAGAGCTTCAGGAAAGAAATCCTGCGATAACAACAAGCATTGTCCCGTCCACGGAGGTACCAGGCCAGATTGCTTCGACTGAGAGGTTCTCATCTTACTATCGCATGGACACTGCACAGTCTGAGAGAAGCCAGATCACATCTCCCACTGAGGTTGATTCCGATGAGCTCGTGCCTCAGACGGTCTACTTCGGCTCCTCGCAGAGAGCTGTGCCCTATTCCCAGTATCAGAGCTATGCCCTGAGCAGCGGCTCAAACTCCCTCTGGATCTCAGGGACATCGAGCTGGACACAGTACGCAGTCGTTCCACTGGGATCGAGTCTAGATCTGATCGCCTCGTCTCCCACCGGAGGTTACGGCTATCTCTATGAGATATATCCGGATGCGAGCCTCGATAAGAAATCATTCACGTTCTATACCAATAACCAGATAGGCTTTTATGCGGACAGGCTCGGAGAGCATCAGCTATTCTTCAATATCGCCGGCCAGCCGAGTAATATTGTAGTCATAAATGTCGTCTCATACCAGCAGCCTGTCCAGCCAACTTACGACTATGCACAAATTACGGTCAGGTCGACCTGGCTTCGGGGCTACAACCTCTATGTGGACGGGAGCTACAGGGCCACTGAAGGGATGACAGGAGAGCAGGATGGCGTGCTGACCATCAATGTGCCTGGAGATCAGTACCACAACATAGCCATAGACGGCGGGAGAACATTCTCTGAGAACAAATACTTCCGGTCAGGATACTCCTACCAGCTCAACTTGTAGGCTGTCCTCTCAATTTTTCTGCTGGAGCGAATTCTGGTAGGCCTTCCAGCCCGGACACCATCCGGTATGCCAGTGCCAGATCCTCGCCAGAATGGAGCCTGGATGCTTCTCAGAGTAGCCTCGCAAAGGGCAGGACTCGCAAAGATTCTTCTTCTCGGTCATTTGGATCAATGGTAAACTGGACGGCGCCAGGATTTATCTTTATCCTTCCTTCGGGGAAAAGCTATAATTAGACGAGAATCCCCATCCGAGATCGGAATTTGAGCAAAGGAGAGCGTAATGTCGGAGGATCAAAGGGAAGTCTACAGCCGCTCGCAGGACATCTTCAACAGGCTGCAAAAGGAGATCAAGAAGGTCATAGTGGGCCAGAACGTGGCAATAGAGCAGATACTGGTCAGCATTCTTGCAGGAGGCCATGCTCTTCTTGAGAGCAATCCCGGCCTTGCCAAGACGCTCCTGGTCAAGACAACCGCCTCCTGCCTGGGCCTCGACTACAGCAGGATTCAGTGCACTCCGGACCTGATGCCTGCAGACATCACAGGCACGACGATAATCGATGAGGCGGGGGGAGCCAAGAAGTTTCGATTCGAGGCGGGACCGGTCTTCTCGAATATCGTCCTGGCGGACGAGATCAACAGGGCCTCGCCAAAGACCCAGAGCGCCCTCTTGGAGGCGATGCAAGAGAAGCAGGTGACTGTTGGAAACAAGACATACCTCCTGGATCGGCCCTTCTTCATCCTGGCTACCCAAAATCCAATCGAGATGGAAGGCACCTTTCCCCTGCCTGAGGCTCAGCTCGACAGGTTCCTTCTCAAGATCTTCATGGAATACCCTGGCAGGGACGAAGAGCTCGAGATACTTGAGAGGTACACGACCAGAAGCGAGCCAGAGGTCGAGAGAATTGTGAGCAAGGAGGATCTTATAGCCTTGCAGCAGCTATGCAGAGACATTCCGGTTTCTGATGAACTCAAGTCTGCGACTGTGGGGCTGATCTCTGCCACGAGGGATTGGCCGGGAGTCCAGTACGGAGCAAGCCCCAGGGCCAGCATAGGACTCATACTCTCTGCCAAGGCCAGAGCCTTCCTCCAGGGCAGAAACTATGTCTCCAAAGATGATCTACGCACAATGGCCTATCCGGTTCTAAGGCATCGGATAATCCTCGGATTCGAGGCTGAGAGGAAAGGGCTGACGAGAGACCAGGTGGTATCCGACATCCTGAAGAGCCAGCCCCTCTAGAAGAGGAGAGAGAATTCGAGAGGCATTCGGACGGATCGATGGACACTGAGTTCTTCAGGGAATTGGATAAGTTCTCGTTGCTCGTCAAGAAGAGGGTCTCCACTGCTTACAGCGGAGGTCGGAAGTCCCTAAGATTCGGGCACGGCGTCAGCCCGGTCGGCTACAGGGAGTACCGAAGGGGAGACGACTTCAAGCTCGTGGACTGGAAGGTCTACGGCCGGACGGAGAAGCTTTACATCCGGGAGCATGAAGAGGAGAGGAGCCTTGTCGTGCATATTCTCCTCGACGGCAGCGCCAGCATGGGATACGAGGGCAAATTCTCCTATGCTACCAGGCTTGCAGCGGGATTTGCCTATCTCGCAGCAACCGAGAACGAGAAGTATGCAATATCACTCTTCTGCAAGAAGCTCTATCCAGGAGAGCCGAAGAGGGGGCGAAAGAGCCTCTTTCAGTCCATCGATGATCTGGACGCAGTCACACCCAGAGGCGGCACGGCTCTCAAGGCAGTGGCTGACCAGATGGATTCGCTTCTCAAGTCGACGAGCCTCGTTGTGCTCATATCAGACCTCCTGGGGGATACGGAGGATGTCCTCTCGAGCATCTACAGGCTCGCAGGGCATGAGCTTGTGGTGATTCAGGTTCTGGCGAGTTTTCAGGAGACATCAATTTCATCGATATGGAGAGCGGCAAGCCTCTGATTACCAGGGTAACTGAATCTGAGAGAGGAGAATACGTGAAGAGGCTGTCGGAGCACAACAACCAGATCCAGGAGGCGTGCTCCAGGGTCGGAGCAGACTATTTCCTGGCAAGGTCTGACCGGCCTGTATTTGATACATTCTCAGAGATGCTCAGCCGCGCAGTGATATGGAAGGCATGAGGAAGAGAT
>JBFYLF010000098.1:0-5911 GCA_041305505.1 Methanothrix sp.
CGTAGACAACTCGCTGGAGATAAGGCCGGTCGTCCTCTCCTCGGGAAAGAGCAGCGACTACTATATGGACTGCAAACGAGTGACTCTGAGCCCGGAGGGAGCCTATCTCACAGGCAGGCTGATGCTTGAGATGATCCGCCCCGACGTCGATGCCGTTGCAGGGCTGACGCTTGGGGCAGATCCGATCGTCTCATCAGTATCTGTTCTGAGCCACATCGAGAAGAGGAATCTGGCGGGGTTGATTGTGAGAAAGGAGCCGAAGAAGCACGGCACAATGAGCTATGTGGAGGGGCCGGCACTGCCGGCAAGCTATGTGGAGGGGCCGGCACTGCCGGCAGGCAGCGCAGTGGCCGTGGTCGAGGACGTTGTCACATCAGGTGCATCGCTTCTGCGAGCGATAGAACGCATCATAGCCGCAGGCTACCGGCCAGTTCAGGCTCTGGCGATGCTCGACCGCCAGGAAGGGGGTAGGGATGCTATCAAAGAGAGGGGGTTCGAGCTGCAGGCACTTTTCACACGTCGTGATCTGGGGATAGACGACAAAAAATAAGATTACCTAAAATCCACCCGGAGGCTCTCCTGTGGCATTGTTCTCACCCTCGGGAGGTGGATTTTCTCCGTTCGGCAGGTCTCCCCCAGGCGAGGGCGCAAAAGGATCAAAGCCTTCTCCCGATTCTTGCCCTCCGGGAAAGGGCTCGCTTCCCTGAGGCACTGATGGCCCTGAATCCATTACAGTAAATGGATCTTCCAGTCTCAGGCTTCGCCAGGCTCCGTCCTCGTCATAAGAAATATCAGAGGCTATCCAGTAACTTCCGCTCTGCTGAGCCATCAGCGAATAGCTGACCTGCTCTGTAATGCCAGGATTCAGCACTCGAATCTGTCCGCCTCCATTCGCGACGACTCCCATAGGAAGGTTTGGCGTTACAGTTGCCTGTGTGGAGTTAAAGCCGTTGTAGGTGAGATATACAGTCACCATCACCATCTGGCCCACCTCTGCCGATGGAGGCAGACTCTGATAAGCTGTAAGTCCGCCGTATCCCCCTGCAGTTCCAGAGAGCAACGCCCCAACCCCAATCATCAGGATAATATGCACCAATCCCAAATGCTTCATCGAATCCCTATTGCTTCGCAGAGGAGATTTAAAGATACCTGTCATACGAGATTGATATGAGGCTTATTCGATGCCATTAGGCTCATTTCGGGCGTTCAGCCGGCCTGACTGGTTCATCCATCCTGTCGCTTTCAAACATAAAATACTTATTTGGCTCGGAGATATGATCCTGTGATGGACGTCTCTTTTTCTGCCTGGCGGCATTCGCGAGAAGAGAGCTTGCAGCTCAAGGGAGATAGCTTCTCCTTTCTCTTCGATAGGCGCTACACCAATCGGCTCAACAGAATGAGCCGTGTCTTCTTCGAAGCCTATGTCGCGGCCACAAAGGAGCTGGCCGCTCAGGAAGACCGTTTCCCTAGCCTCAGCGAGATCGATGCCAAGATGGAGAGCGGGGCTGTCTACGCCTTCAAGGACCGCCTGATGAAGAACACTGAGTTCTTCGAGGAGGTCAAGATCTCAGGCGTCTCTTATCTGGTTCCCAGGGCGCTCAAATTCGTGGACGTCTCTGGAACGTATACAGACCTGATATTGAACTTCGATGAGGGCATTGTGGTTCTTCCAACGAGAAGAAAGACGCCTCTGCCACCGCCAAGCCCGCAGATCTCCGCCGATCGGGATGAGGCAGCCGCTATTGCTGCGGATAAGGCTGAGACTAATCAGCCAGATATGGAGGAGGACCTCTCAGAGCAGAAAGAAGAGACGATTGTGGAGGCAGTAGCCTCATCTTATCCCCTGCATACCCCTGAGCCCTTCGAGGAGATCGCTTCGCCCGAGGGTGTGGTAGCGGGCCCTGCCCCTTCAGCCGATCAATCGCAGCAGTCAGTGGCCGGGGCGTCTCCTGCAGCAGTCCCAAAGCCTTCTATTGAGCCTGCTGAAACGGCGAAGCCCGAAAAGAAGATGGCGATTTCGCAAAGAGCTATCGTGCTTCTGGGGGCTGTAGCGCTGCTGGTCATCGCTGCAGCCTTCTTCATTTCAAGTCCCCCGCCAGGAGAGCCAGTACTTGTTGCTTACTCTGCGTATCTATCCAACACAAGTAACGAGAGTTATCTGGGGCTTGACATCGCAAACCCGGAGGCCATGGAAAATGATATTGAGATCGCCCTTCCTCCGGATATAGACCAGAGCATCAGCGCCAGGGGCGGTGTTGTGACAATCGCTCATGGCGAGAACACGACAGTACGGCTGAACTCGAGCAGTGACGCCAGCGTCAAGATATATCTGAAGGGCAACTGGACGGCAATTCCCGTAGGCCTCAGCTTTGCCGCTGCAGAGGGCTTCGACTCCAGCCTGCAGGTTCACGGGCCTGACTACTATATCACCCGAAAGAACGAGACGCTTGTCCTGAACTTCAATTTGACAGGAGAAGGGGTGAGCTTTGAGCAGAGCTACCTCCGAAAGACCTAGGCTGGCGGCAGTCGTCGGGAAAAGAGATGCTCAAGCTGCCCTGGAGGCCATAGTATCAAACGGTGCCCTGGACGGCAGCCGCAAGATAATAAAAAAAGATTGCCATATTGAGATACCTCTCGTCCGGCCCGTCCAAGGGTTTGATTTCGTCCTCCAGGAGGATCCATCATTCTACAGAAAGGCGCTGGATCTCCACGCTGCCCTGGAAGACTCGCTTCCAGAAGAGTGCCTCTCACTCCTTCCTCGGGGCTGGTTCATTCTGGGAGAGGTCATCATAGTCAAGATCCACCCCCGTCTCGTGCCATATGAGGCTCTGATCGGCAGGGCTCTTCTCGATTATTACCCCAGGTGTTGCAGCGTTCTGGCAGATGAGGGCATATCAGGGCCCCTGCGTAAGCCGATCAGGAGGATCATAGTTGGCAGCAAGACCCGGACTGTGCATAAAGAGAATGGTGTGCTCTTTCATCTCGATGCAGCTTTGGTGATGTTCTCTCCTGGAAATCTCAAAGAGCGGATCAGGATGAGCCGCCTGGGCGGGGGCGAGGTGGTTGTGGACATGTTCGCTGGAATAGGATACTTCAGCATTCCTATGGCTGTTCATTCCAGGCCGAAAAAGGTCTATGCCATAGAGCTGAATCCCAATGCCTACAATTTCCTCTGTCAGAATATCAGGCAAAACCATGTCGATGGGATCGTCCAGCCGCTCCTTGGCGACTGCGCAAAATTGGCTCCATCCGGTATTGCAGATAGGGTGCTCATGGGAATGGTTCAGGTGACAGACCGCTACCTTGAGACTGCCATCTCTGCTCTGAAACCCGGCGGAGTACTGCATTACCACCAGACAGTGCCTTCCTGGCTGTATCCTGAGCAGGCCGTCCGGGATGTGATTGAGGCTGCAACAGGCCTGGATTGCCGGGCGAAGATTCTCGAATGCCACAAGGTGAAGAAGTATTCTCCAGGCGTAGTTCATGCCGTCATAGATGCCAGAATCGACAGAGATTTTTAGCCACAGCACCCAAGTATAATTCATGATAGTCACATGGCTCGGCCATTCTTGCTTTCTCTTGGAGGGCTCTGGGGGCTTAAGAATTCTCATGGACCCCTTTCGTGAAGAGTCTGTGGGCTACCCTCTGCCTTTGGCGGAAGCTGACATCGTAATGATTAGCCATAACCACATGGATCACAACAACATCGCAGCAGCCGGGAGAAATGCGCAGCTGATATTCGGCCCAGGAGAGCACAGAGTTCTGGGATTGCAGATACTTGGAATCAGGTCTTATCATGATGAGAAGAGAGGACGGCTCCGGGGGGAGAACACCATCTTCTGCTTTGAGCTAGAGGGGATCAGGGTCTGCCATCTGGGAGATTTGGGGCACAAATTGAGCATGGATCAGATAAACGAGATTGGCCGCCCTGATCTGCTCTTCATACCAGTGGGAGGTGTGTATACCATCAATGCCAGGGTCGCTGATGAGGTTATGATGCAGCTTCATCCGATGCTTGCAGTGCCAATGCACTACAGGACGAAAGCCCTGGCCTTTGATTTGGACAGCGTGGACGATTTCCTCAAAGGAAGGAAAGATGTGGAGCGGCAAGTGAGGCTGCATCTCGATAGAGTGGATCTGAGCGGCGAGGGGCGGGTGGTGGTTTTATCCTGCCCGGATGCAGAGGGGTCTGCCGATCGATAGATTAATAACTACCTGCTGCAAGGTAGGTCTCGAAGCCCGGTAGTGTAGCGGTCAATCACAGGAGGCTCTGGACCTCCTTACCTAGGTTCGAATCCTGGCCGGGCTACTATTTCCAGGGTTCTATTGTCTCTTCTGAAAATATCTAAAAGATAAATTCGCAGTCTTTCGAAAAAGAGCATCAAGACGAATCCCTGCAGACTGATCAGGGCTCTAATCGGCTCTTTCGCAGCTCTTCAGCGGCTTCCGGTGTTAGGTGGATCTCCGCCAGCTGTATTGCGCCCATAGATGAGAGCATCCTTGTCATCATATCTGATATCGAACGCCCCAGCGACTCATCTTTGCTCGATATAGCCATTGAAAGGGCACAGCCGAGGTTGTAGGCCGTCCAACTGGCATATGTGAAATGGACCATTAGGTCTTCAAGTCCTCCATCTATCCAGGGGCCCTCCGAGTCCGGCCATATCACCCTAGAACGGATATTCTTGGGGGCATTAATCTCTGCCTCAAATTGAACCAGGCCATCTCTTATTCTCTCACATCCATTGAGCAAGATGCATTTTGTGCAATTATCATCATCCACTAGGCACTCATTCCTATTCAATATTCCTATGTAAGCATCTTTGCCCGCTTTGCTCATCCGGTGTATTATTCGGCCCGAAATCCTGATGTATCCATAACGAATAAAGTATAAGTTCGCCGCAGCAGCAGTCCAAAGGCATAGGTCTACAGGTCGATTAAGCCATTCCTGGCAAGCATCCCGGCGAAGGATCAAACCCATCCATCGGCAATGCTGCAGGTCTCTATGGCGCCGCGCAAATATTGCGCAGGTATTCGACAACGGCGATAAAACGTCTTTTGAGGCGCAATTGTTTGAGAATCGCCAAAGACCGGAATTTGGGAGACGATGCGGCTCCAGGAATGCGTGCAGGTATTTAGGTTGGGTGCAGGCCTCTCATCGACTGGTGATCGGTCCCCGTAAAAAGGGCGCTGTGTTAAAGTCCAGTGCTGTCCGGCTTACGACTCACGCATAATTGTGAGGTGGGATGAGGCGGCCTCAATAGCGGTTTTTGTCCCTCTGAAGGATGCAGTGGATCGGCATTCATCCTGCCTTTATCCGCCATTATTCTACTGTTATCCTACCTTTATCCTGCTTTTATCCTACACCCATCCCCCCACCATACAATTTGAGCATTCATCTTCAAACGGCAGCATGGCTCTCTATTTTATCGCGAAAGATGGCCTCGGCACGGCCAGAATTCGGATTCCGATTTAAGCCAGAGATGCTTCCACCTCCCCTTCCGGACAAAAAATTTATATCCTATCACTATCTTAAGGTTAGTATGTAAAAGTAACTTTAAGGTGATATTGAGTGTGGGACAAGAGATATCCATCGATATTCGACATATTCGAGAGCTTCACAAAGGGCTTTCCATTTGAGCGAAAGGAGAAGTTGGAAGAGGACTGGTTCAAGGAGCCCTTTGAGGATATGATCAAGAGGTTTGAAGAGAGCATGCCCGCGGAGTTCAAGACACTTGTGCGCGAGGAAGAGACGCCCGGCGGCGTCACACGCAGATACGGCCCCTTCGTCTATGGCTTCAGCTATACGGCAGAGCCCGGCAAGGAGCCCGTATTCAGGGAGTTTGGCAACATCAAGCCTTCATATCGAGGCATTGAGCCGAGCCAGGGCCGCGAGCCTCTGGTCGATGTC
>JBFYLF010000099.1:0-5626 GCA_041305505.1 Methanothrix sp.
GCGGCCACATATTTAGATAGCGCCTGCTGTGAGAGTCGCATAAGCCCTTTGGTGATTTCCTTTTCCTCACCTGGCTCATCCAGATCGTAAGGGATGTCCTTGGCCACGATCCGGCGCTGCAAAACCTCACACATGGTCATTACTCTGTGCTATTGATATTTAAAAAGTTTGATTCGACACGACTTTGGGCAGGTCTTCGTCGCAGACGGCCTTTTATGCCTCAACGGCTTCTGGCTGAAGGCTGCCAAAAAGGATTCATGCCGCAGACATAATCGGGGAGCAGCTTCCTGGAGCCGGTCTTTAACGGGCGGCTCTAGCTCCGCTAGCCTCATGCCGTTATCGGTGACGGCATCGGCGGCGGTCAAAATAGCTGCGATATCCCCCACCGGCCCTATTTTCGCAGCCTTGCACTCCCTTTGCCCTGGAAATGGCCTTTCAGGATTTGAGCCGAAATCTATATATCTCGGCAATTGCCGTATATAGTACTTGGCAAAAGTCGAAGTCCATCTTTTTCCCTCCTAGATCACTGGCTTTTGCCTCCCTCCTTCTTATCCACCGCTTTCATGGCAACCGAGAGGCGCACCTGGCCTGACATGTCCTCGATGACCTGGCTTACCAGAATAGGGGTTAAGAATGCTTCTGTAAAATACCATAGAGCAAGCCCATCGAGAAACCCTGAAAATAGTACAATCAAGTCTCGGACGGGTCAACGCCGATCCACAACGTCCTCCGCAGAGGAGCCATAATCACCTTGGTGACTGGCCTGACCCCGCCCAAGATCTCGACTTTCTGCTGCGTGTGAGGCGGTACAGCGCTGGACTATTACACAGCGTCCGTCTCACGGGAACCCGTAGCACCGCCAGATGCCGGGTCTGTGATCTGCCTCTACATCAGCTTAGTGTCGCGTCCTGGGCCGGCTTGATGAATCCGGATCTCGCTCAAGGCATACTACTACGCCAGTTACGGCGTGCATATCTCTTGGCCTCTCAAATTCATCCGGCCTTCCTGAATGCGGTTTTTAGGCAGCACTTCTCAGATCCAGAGAATCTCGTGGCGCATCCACGGTAGGGTGCGTCTATCGACCTCCCTGGGCCAAAGAACTCAGCCGGATTGCTTGATCCTCGTTCTTGCCAGCGCAAAACGCGGCCTGTTCCTATAGGCACGAATAATACTTATAGTTTTTGGGTGAGACGATTGAAAGCCAGGCGGTGATTTTGTGGCACTCAATCCTATTCTCCCTGCTTCTTCACAATCTTCTGGTGCCGGTACATGATGGCAAGGGCGTCGGCCACCCGGCTCCTGAGCCCGGTAGGGGCTGCCTGGACATGACCCCAGCCCAGGTTGAACATATGCTCGTAGTCCCCCTGGCCCCCGGCGAGGCCGGGCGGGCGGAAGGCGGCGCTGCAGATAAGTCGTCCCCGACCAGAGAGACCGGGCACCCTCCTTCAGGCCTTCGCCTCCGCCCTGAGCACATCGATCAGCTCAGTGGCACCATTGTAATATGAGCCCTGGAGATAGCAGCGATGAAGGACGGAGGGGCTGTTCTAAGGAAGAGCAAAGTTTGGCAAGGCTGGAGCCCGGCATCTGCCATCACGAGTAATCCGGCTCGCTAGCTTTGACAATCTCGGTGATGAACTCCGGCTTCATGTAGCGAATTCTGCCCCCGATCTGCTCGATCTCCCTCTTCAATTCCAAGTAGGGAATGATACACTCAGATCTTGGGGAGCGGCGGCTTCAGCCTGGCGAAGGTGGGCCGGTTGATCTCGTAAGAGACCTTTTCCCGGCGCTCATCCGGGGCTACCATGAACAGGTCGATCTTGATGTTTGGCTGCATGCTTACCAGATCTGACATCCGCAGCAGGCCGGAATAAATCGCCGTGGTGTGCTCAACCTCGAATGCTGCAATTATGGCATCTCCCTGCAACCAGAGAACATCAATCAACTCAATGGTCCTGTTGGTGGCATCATCGAACTGCCTGGGCAGCTCTCTTCTCAGGTGGGGAATATCCTGGAAATTGACCCCGTTATGCGTTCGGTTCCGGTCGTTTCTCGCAACCCAGACATCCAGGCCCAGATCTGAGCCGAGCTTTAGAAGAAGCCATTGAATCTCCTCGTGGGTAGTCTCCCCCTTTTCCGGCGGGTTATTTTTCAGGTCCTCATCATGCTCCTCTGGAACAGTGACCGCGCCGATCTTCGAGTCGTAGGTCTTGGTCTTGCGGCGGTACTTCCTCTCGTCGTATTCCAGCTCAACCGGATTCTTAGCGGCTTTCATTATGGCGCTGGTAATTGCTTCGCCATCGTTTGCACTGAACTCGGCTGGAGAGCCCCGGAAGAAACCGGTCCAGGCATTCCTGGACTTGAGGCCCCGGAATATCCCCAGCTCATCTTTGAGGCTAAGGACAGGGACCGCAGTCTTTGCATTCAGCTTTTCCACGAGGTCAATGTCGAATCGGATGGGGAATTGCTCGTCCTTCCAGATAGGAGTGGCATCTTCGTAGCATTTTGACTTGACCTCAAGGATGCCGATGAATCTTGAAATGCCTGTCAGGTAGCAGAGGAGATAGTCTCCTGGAGAGATTCGTTCCGCCAGTCGCTTTCTACTGGCTCTAAAGCCGCTGATCTTCGCGCCGTGCTCCAGGAATTCCTCCCAGGTTGTCCCAGTAAAGAGATCCAGCCAGTATTTTCTGGTCATTGCAGCCACTTCTTGGCAAGTCATTTTGCGGCTTGTCCGCCAAATGGAGGTGAAACAGGTTAAAATAGATTGAGGCTGGACTTGGAAAAACGATTTGGATTATGCCCCTCAGCAATCAGATCTCTGTAGAAATAGAAAACCCGTGAGGTGGCTTCTAGATGTTTTTTAAGGCTGACCTTAAAAGCACAGAGGAGATTAATAGGATAGAGATAGAAGCTTCGGCCAAGGCCCTCGGGCCGGTGGATGCAGTTCGCTTCCTTCAGAGCTTCGACCTGGGAAGAGGCGACTATACCAAAGAGCGCTCTCATGTGTTTGATTTGACATTGGATGAGATCTTCAGGGGCATCGAGAAGCGAAAGAAGGCTGGCCAGGGATAGTGTGCATGATTGGGGAATGAACCGGCAGATCCTGGGAGGCCTCTCTCTGCCTGGAAAGGGGAGCTCTTACCAAAGAAAAATGGAGTATCAGTGGATTTCATGATCAAATTCGATCAAAGCCAATTAAGAGATCTCTGCACTGAGCAGTCCTTCCAGAGGGGTCAGAGATATTTTGAAGAAGGGCGTGTGAAGATCAGGGAGGCATCACCTTCAAGGATAGTTGCAGGCGTGATTGGAAATGACAGTTATCAAGTAGAGATCGACCTGGATCGTTTCTCCGCTAACTGCAGTTGCCCCTACGACCTGGAAGGCTACTGCAAGCATATTATAGCAGCTTTCCTTGCCATCGAAAATGAGCCGGAAAGGGTCGATCGGATGATGAGCCAGTTCTCCCTGGAGCTGCAGAGCTTGCAGGCTCTGCTGGATAAAACTGATACGGATGCTCTATGCGGCTTTCTCCTTCAGGAGATGCAGTCAAATCCGAGCCTTAGGGCCCGCTTTATGGCCAGGTTCTCGCCGGTGGGCACCGGCAGGGACCTCTCCAGCTATAAAGATGAAATCGAGTCGATCTTCGATGAGGCTGAAGATGAGCACGGCTTGATATCTTGTGGCAAGGAATTGGATTTCTCGACTTTTGAAGACCTGGCGGAGATCTACTTCCAGAAGGAGGACTTCATAGAGGCGGCCAAGATTTTTCAAGCCATATCCCAGACAATTGCTGAGAAGATGGATCATGTGGACGATTCAGATGCCTACTTTGGCAGCAATTTTTCAAATTCCCTGAAGGCGTTCGTAGAATGCATTCTGGAAGCCGAGCTTCAGGCTGGGGCAAAGAGAAAATACATCGACTACCTCTGGAGCAGGTATCTCCTCAACAATCCGGATTACTTTCAGGATGATTATTTCGATGCTCTGAAGGGGCTATGCACTGCAAAAGATGATTTGGCTTACTGGAAGGAGCTTCTTTTGCCGCATCTCCCACAGAGGATTCCCGACCGAGAGGCAGACTGGAGCGGGTATTATCAGGCCGAGAAGCTTATCTCGATGCATCTCTATATGCTCTCCAACCTCAAAGAGGCGGATGGCTTCTATGCATTGATGGAAGAGCATTACCGCATCAGCCCCGATCTATGTCTGCAGTATGCAGAGCAGCTTCTCAAGGATAAATGCCTGTCAAAAGCGATCAGCGTTGCCGAAGAGGGGGTAGCCATCTTCCCAGAGCACTCATCAAGATCCCTGAGAGAGTTTCTCAGCGAAAATTATCGGGAAAGCGATCCTGCCAAATATCGGGAGCAATTGCTATCGCTCTTCTTCCTTAGCGGGGAATGGAAGTACTACGACCGGCTGAAAAAGGCATCCCAATCGGAAGAGATGTGGACGGAGGCGCTGGACAGAATACTGGCCTATGTTAGTCGTGAGGGATACGGCCGGACACATCTCGTTGAAATCTACCTGAGGGAGCAGATGTACGATTCCGCTGTAAGGGTGGTGATAGCTCAAAAGAGCATCGTGAGCTTAAGCCAGTATCACAGAAAGCTTGCAAATATGTATCCCAAGGAATACTTCAACGCTTACAGGGAGCTGATCTATCCTTTTGCTGAGTCTCGCATGGGCAGGGATCATTATCGTGAGGTAGCCTCAGTTCTAAAGAACATTAAGGCAATCCCTGGCTTTGAGGCTGAGTCTCGGGAGATACTGGAGCGGCTCTTAAGGGATAACAGGAGGAAGCCGGCCTTTATAGATGAACTTAAGAAGCTGGAACGGCATTAGCGCCCGCGGTGAGCCGCGCCGGGCGGCACACGCAATTCTACCCTTATCGCTGCTGCCCTCAAGCCTCCTCCGGCCCGTTGGCTCTTCAACAACAATCTCAGAGATGGGCTTTCGGCTTTATGTAGCGAATTCTGCCACCCAGTCGGCTCGATTCCCCACCGCAGCGTGGGAGCAGGGGCGGCTTCAGGCCCTGGCGAAAGCGGGCCGGTGAGGCTCATAAGCTGCTATCTCCCAGCGTTGTCCGGGGCAGACGAAAATTAGGTCGATCTTGAATGTTGGGCGGCATTCAACCAAAATAGACATCCTGGGGCCTCATCGGAGTAGATGACATCTGAGATGCTCAGTATGCATATTCTTCTGTAAGTATGGCCCCTTCATGATCTGGCAATCTCACTCAGTATTCTCTCTATCTGCTCCTCCAGCAAAGGAATATCTTGCTCCACGATATCCCAGATCCTAGTAACGTCCATCTTCAGATACTCATGAACAGCAACATTCCTAAAGCCGGAGATGTTACGCCAGTCCACTTCAGGATGCTTCTCTTTCAGAATGTCGGAAAGTCGCTGCGTGGACTCGGCGAGGATTTGCAGGTTGCGCATGACCGCATCCTGAGTTTTGATATCCTCGAAGAAGAAGTCTTTGCCTTCTTCCGTATACATGATCACGCGCTCGATGCACTCCTTGATGTGAATCAGATAGAGCCGGTCATCCTTCACAGAGGTACCGCCTCCTTCAGCACCCTGTCTTTTATATACCAATGCAGCCCCTCCGGGGTTACGACATCAAC
>JBFYLF010000100.1:0-5616 GCA_041305505.1 Methanothrix sp.
CCTCCTTTAATCCGCATCTATAAGTTGATAATAATCCCCAAAATCCTGCGGGCTGCAGACCTTGCCGATCTTTCGCATCTCCTTCCAGGCGGCCTCGACCAGGTGCTTCATGCCTATAACTCCAGAGTCTTCCGCAGCCAGGAAGGCGGCAGCGACCAGGATGTTCTTGATGCTGCCCCCGGAGAGTGCAAGCTTTCCTGCCAGGAAATCGAGATCCAGGTCCCCATCCACAGGTGCCTCCTCCGGCAGGAGGCTTCTCCAAATCAAAAGCCGGCAGTCCTCCTCTGGAAAAGGAAACTCGACCACGAAGTGCATCCGTCGCAAGAAGGCCTCGTCCACGTTCCGGCTCAGGTTGGTTGCCAGGATGACAATCCCCTCATGCTCCTCCATCTTCTGGAGGAGGTAGGAGATCTCGACATTGGCATATCGGTCGTGGGCGTCCTTGACATCGCTCCTCTTGCCGAAGAGCGCGTCCGCCTCATCGAAGAATAAAATGGCATTACTCTGTTCGGCCTCATCGAAGATCCTTTTCAGGTTCTTCTCAGTCTCTCCGATGTACTTGCTCACAACCGATGACAGGTCGATCTTGTAGAGGTCAAGGCCAATCTCCCTGGCCAGAGCCTCGGCAGCCATAGTCTTTCCCGTGCCGCTCGAGCCTGAGAAGAGGACGTTCAGCCCCCGTCCGAGCGAGAGCTTCTTCTCAAAGCCCCAGTCGACATAGACCAGCCCTCGGTTCCTGATATGGCTCTCGATCTCCCGGAGCAGCTCCATCTTTTCAGGCGGCAAGACGACCTCCTCCAGCCTCCTCTGTGGCTCTATTCTCCTCGCAAGGCCTGAGAGGATCCGGCTTGACTCCATCCTGCAGGCCATGAAGATGTCATCTTCGCCTGCCCTCACTCTTCCATCCAACTCCGCATTCTTCCGGGCAGAGGCATAAGCATCCATCATCCTGCCTGGAGTTAGCCTAAAGCGCGCGGCGATCTCAGAGGCTAAGCCTTCTTGCGATTTGGAATTGATCTCCGAGCCGATGATCTCCTGCCAGATCCTTTTCCTGGCGGCATAGTCTGCTGCAGGAATCTCAATTACATAGGAACGGGCCCGCAGCCGGCCTTTGAGATCGACCGGGCTATTAGTGCAGAGGATTGCTGGCCCGCAGAAATTCTCTAAGGCCTTTTGCAGAGCAGCTCTCGCTCTTTTCAATCCTTCATCCTGTCCTAAAGCATCATACCCCTCGATGATGACCGGGGCAGATCTGATGGTTGCCCTTGAAAAGCCCTTCCTGATCTCTGAAACGCCCTCTTCGTCATCCAGAGCCTTGATATCGATTACGACAGGCTGCTTCCCAAGGCCGGTGCAGATGATCTCTGCAAGAGCCCTCCTCCCTGAGCCCCTCTCGCCCTGGATTATGCATATCCAGTCTTTGGCCGTGCCGTCCTGAAGATGCCACTCTGAAAGCATCTCAGCCCTGCGAATTATCTCTTCAGGCAGAGCAGCCTGCATAAAGAGCCCCTCTGCGCTAGCACCTGGTATCTCCCGGCCATCCTGCTCGCCGTCGCCAGTTATGAATTCCAGAACATCCTGGCTCAGGACAAGCCCTGAGGAGAGGCTGAGGCGCGCACCATCTGCTGCCGCCAAGATGCCGTATCTGATCAGCGCCGATCCTGGCAGAAAGAGCCGTATCATCTCCATCCGCTTCCCAAACGGGGAAATAGACTCGATGATAAGCCCCGCACTTGGCCGCCAGCGGCTTAGGTCGTCGTGAAGATAGCCGAAGACCTTGGCGTACTTCGGGTCCAGCTCCACTGAGGCCGAGAATATGATGATATCAATTTCCTCTCGAGAGAGGCCGAGATTTCGTGCCATCCTCTGCAAGGCAGGCTCAAAGCCTGCCTCAATACTTCTATGCAGCCGAATCTCAATTGCTGCTAGTGCCTCGTGTGCCTTTCTGTTGCCATAGCAAGATTCTTCTTCAGCTCCGGCGGGATCATGCTCGTCTTCTGCAAGGAGGGATGCAGCCTCCTCGTCGGAGACGTACATGCCCCGCAAGGGATCATTCGACCTGCTCCCTGCCCTCCTGACCATGAGACTAAGAATCAGGTCGAGCCTTTGCAGCTCGTCCTTCAGATACTCGATATCATCTTCGTAAGAAAGGGCGACCTCTTGATGCGCGCAGATGTCCTGCATTGAATCTCCTGGCAAAAAATTTATGGGGCTCTCGGATCCGCCCCTGCTAATAGTTATCAGCTTTTCTCGATCGGCTTTTCGGAAGCTGCGCCTTCTTCCTTGAGCAATTCTTCGAGAACCTGCACTGCTCCGCTGATGCGAAGCAGAGTTTGTCGAACCTGCTCGCGCCTGGCGTCAAGATCGGAGAGCATCCTCTCCCCCTGATCGTACTCGGCCTTGAGCGATTCCAAACGGTTAATTAATTGATCTCTCATGGACAGACATTCCTTTTCACTTCAATTATTTAGCATCCGGCAAATCTACCATTGATAAGCAGTCCGTTGATCTCCGCATAAGCCAAATCGTGGGCCATCAATACTTCACAGGTTTTACAGGTTCTGCCTGGCCAGCCGCTTTCCGCCAAATTGGGTTCGATGATGGCTGCATATGGGCGTGTGGCACTTTCAGCTACATTAATAGATCCCGCTTTTACTAATCCAATATCTTTAAAGAATTGCTGATAGTTTTTGATCTGTCCCTCCCAAATATCCTGACTTGTCAATACATAGAAATGATTCCTATTGAAATATGCTGGCTCAAAAATCTTGTTCTTTAGGTTCTCTGCCTCATTCACATTGTCATGGGTATTGTAAGTTTGGTTGAAGACAGGAGCCAAATCTGACTTCCTTATGATGGTTAGCTTTAGTCCTCTTGCCATTTCCTCATAGATCTTATTCTTTCCTATGACCAAGATCCGATGATTCCCGGGGCTGTCTGGTACATTTCCACTTCCCCTAATATAAATAGGAACGATATTAGAAAAATGTGGGCCGATGGCAAGGCTCTCAGCTATAACAACATTCCCGGCTGCATCGATCTTCATCCTCTCCTTCTGGACTTCAAGCTTGCCTCCTGTATAGAACCTCAGAGCATGATATCCGTGGAAGTCGGTGACGCCCTCCACACCATCCTGACCGACATTGAAGAATATGGAATGATTTACATCATAGCCGTAAATCAAGCCCCCATTGTCTTTTGATAACAATTTCAAGCCCACATTATCTCCGTCTTTTGCTTCCTTCTGCTGGCCGTGGCTGATCATGACGTTGCCGCTCTTATCAACAACCAATTTGTCCCCCGCCGCCCATAGATGCGCTGCCTGCCCTGCTGCATACCAGACCCATCTCTGGCCGTCAGCACCACTTTCCACAAAAGCGCCTTTATTAGGTGCATCCCTGTTAGCGAAAGAGAAGCCTGCCAATGTGCCACCGCTATGAACCTCGCTTCCTTCTATGTGCAATGAACGCTGCGGATTCATATTGTTGATGCCAACATAGCCTCCGGCCTTTAGGAAGAGCCTTCCGTCGGAGGCTCCCGCCTCAGCGATGTTCAGCCCCGGACTATTTCCACCAATGTTTTGGTTGATGTACCACATCATTTTGCCAGTGGGATCTTCAAAATTCATAAGCTCCTGATTCGCAAACGCGGCTCTTATCGACAGGGGACTGCGTGGGTTATCAGAGCCGATTCCTATGTTCCCATTGTTGCCGACCGAAATTGCTTTAAAGAGCGTAAGAGCAGTCCTCTGGTCCTCGGTGTGGGAGTTCCTCCCAGTTCGTTCGATTAAAGCTATGACATAATGATGATGGAATGGCTCGGGCTTAATATCTTCTCCTGTCTCATTTATCCTCACCCTCCACTCAATTTTGTGCCTGGAGCAAGTTTCGATCTTGATATCCTGATCATTATGAAGATCCTTCGTCCCGGTTACCTCTGAGATCCACAGGTCGATGTATACTACATCAGTTCTCTTTTCACGGTCACTGGGAATTGTTATCGCTGCTACATCACTCTGTCCCAAATAGTGATCAACATTTCTGTTCACAGCCTCAAAGCCATCTACCAGACAGCATCCCTTGCTGATCTTAAAATCGTCAGGCTTGCCTATGATCGGGCTGATTTTAAAGCCGTCGTCAGGAGTTCCGTCTCCAAGATACTTAGCCCGCAGCGCCCAGTCCTGGTATCTCCTGATATCCTCAAGCTCATTCCAATCCCTGTCAAGCAGGGGAACCCCCTGCTGAAGCCTTATGCCGATGTAATCCTTGGTCTCATCGAAGGTGTCTTTCCCGCCGTCGGAGAAGTTGCCCTTCTGATCGCTCATCCAGAATGATTTTGCCATAGCCAGAACCCCTAGATACAAATTATCTTAATAATATTAAAAATTAATTATTTAATTTCCTTTACCGGAAAATCGATTACTATGTCCCTGACAAGCTTGGTCGTTTCGTCCTTTGTGATCGGATCGTGTGAGACATAATCCACGAAGAACATCGTCTCTGGATTGAATTCCTCCTCCTCTTTTTTAAAATAATCGATTGCCAGGAGGGCAAACCTGGAGAAATCGAGGCTCCCGTTCGGGGGAACTCCTTTGTCGAAGGATACCTCGACCCTTATCTTTCTGGTGACAGTCTTCACCACATTATCCTTTTCATCCAGATAGCTGATCTCCTTGTCCGGAACTATTCTCTTCGCCCAGACCCACCTGCCTCCATCGAGCTTAAGAGGTGCTGCAGGAACATCCTTTCTTCCATTGAAGAGAGCTTTGACATCCTTCTTGAAATCAGCCTGCCCGGCAGTGCCGCCTCCGCCAACGGCGATGAAATCGATGCCGATCATCCTGGTAAAGTCCTTTTTCATGAGAGCCGCCAGCAACTTTCCATAATCTTCGTCAATTGCCATATCTTCTTCCTCAGGTTATGCATCTAAATATGATTCCTCTGCGATTATGCCTCTGTGATATACGCCTCTATGATACGTTCTGCATTGCGGGCTGTTTGTGATCCCGGCAGCCTCCGCCGAATAGCTCTTCAAGAATGTGAAGCTCACTCCATCTTTATAGGAGTGCGAAAAGAGCCCAGGCCTCTCCCTGGTATATTTGGTAACTGCAATTCCCACCCTCTCAGATATGCTGTCCGTCGGATGAGACCTTCTTGTCGGCTCCAGGTTCTCTATGAATATCCTGGCCCTGACATAGACCGGCAGGAAGGAATCGATTATCCTGTGTAGGTCATCCCTGTGGTCATCCCTGTCCACGAGTAGCCCCTCATTGCCGACCAGTAGGATATAAATTCCTACCATATTGGACGAATAGAGGCCATTCGGCCCCGTGTCTGTTACGTAATGCAGTTCGTCCTTGAAAGAACCCATGGATGAGAGGTCCATCTTATTAGCATCCACAGTCCTGGATATCCGTCTGACTGCCACGCCGCATTCTCGTCTGGCTGAATAATCCCCTGCACTCTCTTCCTCCATGCTCTCCATGCCGTAGGTCCGAAAGATGTTCTTTCCAAACTCCCGAACACAGCATCTTCTGCCGGTCAGAGTCTCAACCAAAGCCCGAAGCCCCCGGGCCGTCCCTTTCCATTTATAGAGCTCCACAGCCTTGGCCAGGTA
>JBFYLF010000101.1:0-5594 GCA_041305505.1 Methanothrix sp.
CTATGATGCGATTGTTTCCGGATTCCGTCTAAACAAAGCGCGCGGCCCGAAGCATACCCCATCCCTTTAGGGTGGGGTGGCCGCGCGCAGTTTGATTTTATAAAATCGCAGGTTGATGCAAAAGTAAAGGCCCTGCAATCCGCAGGGTCTTCCATCTGTTTTTATCTCTATAATCTTGATCCAATTATGCGAATCTTAGCGAAAGCCAGGAAGGAGCAAAATACCCTTCCGGCATTCTTCATCTTATGAGGACAGAATCTCCTGCTTGAATTTTTCGAAACCAATCTCCTCTATGAACTCCCCCAGGCGTTGCTTCTTGGCGTGATCCTTGTAGTATCCGATTATCTTATCGACCAGCGACAGCGCCTCTTCGTCGGATAGGTTCTCTGCCAGCGTCAGACCGAGCCTGGGCTTGACTCCGCTGCTGCCGCCAACAAGCAGCCTCCACCCTTTGGACATTCCTATCAAGCCGATGTCCTTTACAGCCGGCTCAGCACAGGAGTTAGCACATCCTGAGACGCCTATCTTGAACTTCCAGGGAAGCTGCATTCCATGATACAGCTCATCCATCTTGAGGCCTATGCCAACGGAATCCTGCTGGCCGCGTTTGCAGAAGGTGGTACCGGGACAGATCTTGATGCTCCGGACACATAAACCAATGGCAGCTCCTGCTTTCATCCCGAGATCCTTCCATGCATCATCGATGTCTTTGGGATCAATGCCGACAATTGCGATCCTCTGAGCGGATGTGATCTTCAGGACTTTTGCGTTGTATTTTTCTGCCACATCAGCGATCCTGCGTAGCCCTGCCGGATCAATTATGCCACCGGGAATATGCGGCGCTATGGCAAATGTCTCCTTATCCCTCTGCAAAATTGCACCTTTATCAAGAATATCCTTTGACATACATCTCGCCTCGCTCAAATTCTGAAGGCATATTTCTGCCAGAAGATATAAGATATTGTCGACAGGATTCTATTGAATCGAACAAATGCCTCTTTGGAGATTAGAAGAGATTTGCAGGTTTTTATTATATTCCGGAGTTGCTGATGAGCAGCACCTTCGGTTTTTCGGTGGCCAAATTGCTCACCAACATCTCTCGCCAATGCATGTGTCAAAGATGATCATGCATGTGCCTTGGCCTGTAAGGCAGCCCCGCTGGGCCTGCTCTTTCGGTGCCTGATAACGTGTCGCGAGCGTTTTCCTGAGAGATCCTCGCTCTTGACCCACTCACCTGTCTCGTCGTCCTTACAGTACTGTTCTTTCACGGCCGACCAGGCAGCTTCGTGAGATGCCCTCTCGCGCGCTGCATCTTCTACATCCTCAAGCTCCTCCCAGCAGCCGTTAAAGGCCTTCATGTAAAGCGCCTTGGCGCGGCTTGGCAGGTTTCGCACGCTTTTAGGCAGCTCGCTTATGCTCTCGTATGGCATCCAATACACCTCCTGTCAATGTTTGAGCATTGTGTTAAACCTGCTAACTATGAATATCCTGTTTAAAAGGCTTATGGATCGTGAAGCATTGAGGATTTATACGATCGGAGGGCATCTCTTCTCCTGCAATGGGCCATGTATTTGTGGGCACACTCAGTTGGGGGCTGGGGCACGCCACCAGGGACATTCCCATCATCGAGGAGCTGCTGGCACGGGGGCATGAGGTGAGCGTAGGCAGCAGTGGCAATGCCCTGGCCCTTTTGCAAAGAGAATGCCCGCAGTGCAATTTTCTGCTCTTCAAGGATTATCCTGCGCCATACAGCAGCTCAAGGTTCTTTTTGCCCTTCTTTGCTGCAGGTCTGCCCGCCCTGCTGCGAGCCGTTCAACTGGAGAAGAGGGGGTTTGACGAGATCCTGGCCGGGAAGGGGTTCGACCTGATCATAAGCGACAACCGGATGTCCGTCTACAGCGAGAGAATCCCCAGCTACTTCATCTCCCATCAGCTCCGCTACAGCCTCCCCCCGTATCTCTATCCCCTCGAGCTCTTGACCATGCCCTTCAACAGCCTCTTTCACCGCCACTTCACAGGAGTGATTGTGCCTGACATCAATCCGGCAGGCGGCGCCAAGAACCTGAGCGGAAAGCTCTGCCGCTCAAGCATCCCGACCACCAGCCGCAAGCTCTACCATGCAGGGATTCTGACCAGCACCAGAAAGCAGGAGGTGGAAGAAGATCTCGACTATCTGGCCATAGTATCAGGTCCAGAGCCCCAGAGGACTGCCCTGGAGGAGATCATCCTGGCCCAGGTGCAGGAGCTGCCCGGCGAGAAGGCAGTCCTGCTTGGCAGCCCCAAGCGCGAGAGGCATGAGAAGCCGGACAATAGCACAACCATCCACTCCTATGTCTCAAATGAGGATAAGGTGCTGCTCATGAACCGGGCCAGGTTCATCATCACCAGATCGGGCTATACAACTATGATGGAGCTGGCTGAGCTTGGGAAGAAGCATGCTCTGCTCACGCCAACGCCCGGCCAGACCGAGCAGGAGTATCTCTCCCGATACTATGCAAGTGAGGGCTGGTTTTTATCCCGCAGCCAGTACAGGCTCAGGCTTGCACAGGATGTAGAGGCTGCCATGAGCTACAGCGGGTTTCCAGAGATGGCCAGGACAGAGGAGAATGTAAAGAGGCTCTATAGGGATGTACTGGCGCGACATCTCGCCTGAAGGCCTGCGAGATTTGCCCGAACGAAAGAGGATTGGCGCGCCGACTGCGATGCTCTAGGTCTCTTTTGGGATTAGCTCTTTGATCCAATGCGAGGAATGCTTATAACCTCATAGGATTAGCGCTATCATTCCAGAATTCGACTATTTCCAGGAGAGGAAAGCGGTGTTCAATACCAGAAGGAAGAATGAGAAGGGTGAATTTGAAGTTGCTATCTGCCCGCTATGCAAGCAGCGGGTCGAGTTCATAGGCGCTCCCATGGTCAGGTGTTACACCCGAGGAGAGACTTATGATCCGGAGAAGATTATTTGGGTTCTGGAATCAAAGGTTCCCAAAGATACCGGATACGATGTTGAGAATATCAGGGGAAATGACCAGGAGCAGGATTTCCTGCCCAATGCTCATTCTGGGGAAGAGAAGGAGTGATAATCAACCCCATTCAATGCATTATTTTTTATAGTATTCTCTTTTCGCGAAGCCTACCCCTTGCCAGTGATGCAAATGTGCCAAAGACGCATAGAGCAGAGAAGACGACGAAGGCCACATTGACGCTTGAGAGAAACTCCAGGTAATGCTCCGGCGTGACCTCCACGGCCCCCATATAAAAGGAGAAGACCATCATGGCAAAGCTCATGCTTGCGACCTGTCCCACCAGACGCATAGTCCCGAGAGTTGCCGATCCCACACCGTAGAATCGCGGCTCTATCGAGGACATGATGGCATTGGTATTGGGGGAGGTGAAGAGGGCAAGGCCCAGGCCTAAAAGCATGAGATTGGCGGCAATGGATGTGAGGCTTGTCTCCATCTGAAGGAATGCAAACCACAGAACGGCGGCCGTTGTGAGGGCCATCCCTGCTGAGGCGACTAGGCGCGGCTCCATCCGGTCGGAGAGCTTTCCCGTGTAGGGAGAGAAGATCGTCATCACTGCGGGCTGGAGGAGCATGATCAGTCCTGCCTCATCGGGTTGCAGGCCTTTGATGTACTGCAGGTAGAGGCTCATAAGAAAGGTTATGGCGAACGTGGCTGCATAGCTTATCAAAGCAGCCATGTTCGAGAAGGCATAGACTCTGTTGTTTTTAAAGAGGCTCAGGTCCAGGACGGGGCAGCTCACCCTGGCCTCCCAGCGGATGAACAGGGGAAATGCCACTATACCCAGCAGGAGCAGGGCGGCCCCCTGCCAGTGGGGCAGAATTGAGAAGCCGTACATCAGGGCGACTAGCATCAGGCTGTAGATGACCGAGCCCCCTATGTCGAAGCTCTCGCCTCTGGATCCGGCCCACTCTCCGCGTAGCTTGTAGAGGCCCAGGGCCAGAGGGATCAGACCCAGGGGAACGCCCACAAGGAATAAGCTGCGCCATCCGAGATAGTGGGTGAGGACGCCCCCGAGGAAAGGACCGAGGGAGAGCCCCAGGTAGACCGAAGCGGCATTGATCCCCAGAACCTTGCCCCGCTCCTGCATGGGAAAGACGTTGACCAAAATGGCCGTGCTGGTGCCGAAGATCATGGCACTGCCAATGCCTTGAAGAACTCGCGATAAGATCAAGATGGTGGCGGAGGAAGCGGCAAATGCTAGCAGGGATGAGACTGTGAATATGAAAAGGCCTATGAAGAAGACCTTTTTCATGCCGTAGATGTCGGCAACTTTGCCGAAGGGAACCATGAAGACCGCGGCTGTGAGCAGGTAGCTGGTAGCGATCCAGCCCAGGAGAACCGCATCCATTGAGAACTCTGCGCCAATGGCCGGAAGGGCTATGTTGATGGACGAGGCCATGAAGGGCGGCAGGAATGCCGTCAGGGTGGCGATAATAAGAGCGCAATTTCTGGTATCAGAGCTTGAGCAGATCTGCATCAGGACACAGAGGTAGACGCTCTGCAAATTAAATATTTGCTTTACCAGTAATCCAAGAGCGCAATTCTCACAAGACTGCATCGCTCCCGGACCTCTTCGCCAAAAAGCTGGCCTGGTATCTCGCCGATCATGGCATCAAGATAGGCTGCTTTCAACTCCATTAGCCCTTGCGCTCCGACTGAGGGGAGATCCTGTTGCATTCGCAATGCGCGCTCTCTTGATGCGGCAATGGCTGAACGTAGAATCTGCCTGGCCTCTTCTGCAGGGCAGCCGATCTCGCTCATATCCTGGTATATCGTCCTTCCAAGCTCCTGGAAGGCCTCAATGAAGAGGATGAATGCGGAATCGTCCTCATCGCATCGCCCGTGCGTCGCTGCATAGCCGCAACTGGCGCAGCTTCTATCATGACCGTATTGAATGCAGAAAGGGCAGGTGGCAGGCCGGGTGGGCAGATGGCCGAGCATCGTCAGGGTGAAGGCGCGGGCGAACTTGTGAAGCTGCGCGTCCTGCAGGCTCTCCAGGCGGCGGAAGAAGAGGTCTGCCCAGCGGATGTACTCCTGACAGGAGGCAGCTACTGCTCTCTTTGCCTCCTGCAGCGACATAGAGCTGATCGCCCCTGCTGCTGCCTCAAGCTTTCTGTCAGATCCGCCCATATCCTCCATTGAAGATCTTCAATGCCTCGAATAAGAGAATGCTCGTCATCCCTACCATAAAACCGATGGCTAGATCTGTGAAATGAAGATTAGCAAAGCTGAAGAGGTCTCGGAGAAATGGAATATATATATCGCCATTGCAAGGAAGATCAGTGCGAATGCCACCACCACAAGAGAGCCGGATTAGGCACCTGAAGATTTCCGAGCAGCGGATAAACCAGGCCGCCAGCCACCAGGAGGAACATCGGCTCCTTGACCACCTCCAGAGCGATGGCAAAGACGCCACGGGCTTGGCTGAGGGAAGCTCATTGTAGCCCATCTCTTTCAGCGGCTTTGAAGCCTCGGCTTCGGAGAGGCCTTCGGCGGCACTCAAATTAAAGTTCACTGCCTGCAAGCCTATCAATCCATTCTTGATACCGAGCCCTTTATGCTATCTTAGAC
>JBFYLF010000102.1:0-5558 GCA_041305505.1 Methanothrix sp.
CGTTAGCCATGAAACGCATCGGCATCGCCGACACGACATTTGCCCGGGTGGACATGGGCCACGCCGCCATCTCCGCAATCAAGAAGGAGGTCTCAGCCGAGATCGTCCGCTATACAGTTCCCGGCATAAAGGACCTTCCTGTCGCCGCCAAGAAGCTTCTCGAGGAGGAGAGGTGCGACATAGTCATGGCCCTTGGAATGCCCGGAGCTGCGGAGAAGGATAAGGTGTGCGCCCATGAGGCATCCACTGGGCTTATCGCAGCCCAGCTCATGACGAACAGGCACATCATAGAGGTCTTCGTTCATGAGGACGAGGCGCCGGACGATAGGACGCTTGCATATCTGGCCAGGAGGCGTGCGGAGGAGCATGCCCTGAATGCCGTCCGCCTGCTCTATCATCCGGCGATGCTGGTCCGGCTTGCAGGGACAGGCCAGAGGCAGGGCTACGAGGATGCCGGGCCCATTGAGAGCGGCTCCGGAGGATATCCAGGCCACTAAAATTGAGGAGAAGCAGGAAAAGATATGGGCATCAGGCCTGCGTTCCGGCCTGAATGCTGCTGTTTCTCCGAAAGAGTTTTGACTTGAATTCAGCTTTCCGGCCTGACCTTTAGGTCAAATTTTCAGCAGGGATCAGTATTTGGCTTTGGTTTTCACTTTGCGCGGGCCGGCTCAGGGATGCGTTTCGTGCTGTCTCGTTGATTTCGGTCTCATTGGATGCCGGGGCAGATGGAGCCGCCTCTGCGCCGGTCGCCGCGGGCCCCGCAGAGATGGCGGTCGCATTCTGGGCCTCTGCGGGCAGATTTATCGCCACTTCCTCATTGTAGCCCAAGAAGTGCATTATTATCTCTGAATTGATTCTCATCTCCACGGCCCCTACCTCCTTTGCAGGCAGACCGAGCGAGAGGGAGTTGATGATGAAGCTCTCTTCGACCTTTGCCTTCTGCAGGTTATGAGTCTCTTTGTCTATCCAGTAGACTGCGCTGAGGCTGGAGTTGGAGAATACCTCGCTGTAGTTGAGGCCAAGCTCGGGCAGGATTGATGCCGCCTCTCCTGACAGCTCCCCCGCCAGGGGCCTAAGGTCCATCTCAGCCAGCACCTTGTAGCAGTCCCGGCCCTCCAGGCTCTCAGAGCCCTGCAGTGTCAGGCGGGAATCGTTGAAGATCTGGAGCTGGCGGTCCAGAGTATTCTGGCCGGACCAGGCCTCGGCAACTGAGGGCATCTTGAGGGCAGTCCAGTTGCCATCCATCTTCATGTAGATTGTGTCGTTTACCAGGTACTCTTCAAGTGCCACGGGGCTGGCGTTCTCTGCGCTGTCCCGTTCGTATGTTAGGGCGACGAGAGAGAGCTTGAGCGCTCTGTCCGTCATATTGGCAGCTCCGAAGCCGAAGGTCCGAACGGTTAGATTCTGGGACTCGTTCGTCGAGAGGTTGACCAGATCGATCTGCTGCGACATGTCCATCAGAAAGCGATAGGACTCCAGGCTGGCGGAGGAGCCTGCCAGGAGGCTCTTCAGGGCGGAGTCGGTCATCTCGTCGACAGGGCTGCTCTCAGCCTGGCCTGCGGCGGACAGGCAGAGCAGGGCCAGGGAAAGAATGACAAATGATCTCATAGCGGGAAATCTGGGCGGGCGGTGGGTATATTCTTTTGGCTTTCAATCCCCTCCGTTGCGGGCTTTCTTCCCTCCGCTCAAATCGTCCTGTTAAGGGAGCTGAGGAACAGGACGAAGAATATCCAGCCCAGGAGGCGCAGCAGCACCACCACATAGCGGCCTCTTCCCACGGGCACGAATTCGGTCGGGGTGGCTGAGATGATGCTGCTCGCTCCGGAGGTGAAGTAGGTGGCGGAGAGGAGGAGGGACTCCCAGATGGAGACATTGCCGTCCGGCTTCTCCTCTTTTCGGCGAAGGGCGAGCGGCTTCTTCCCAGAGGGGCTCTCCTTTGGTCTAATGACGCTTCCTGTCAGGAAGAAAAACTGCCCTCCCACCAGGATGAAGAGAGCCGCCCAGCCCAGGGGCCGCACGGGCCGCAGGCCGTAGCCGTAGGTGGCATAGGCCAGGAGGTCGAAGAGCCAGCTATCGAACTTGTGCTGGCGGAACAGCTCTTCTCGATGCTTGCAGCGATAGGAGTACTGGCACTCCCTGGCGTCGTCTGCGAAGCCGAGCTTGTTGAAATTCTGAATCAGGAGGTGGTAGGCGGTGTCATCGTAGGCCAGATCGTGAATGGATGACCAGCGGATGTTGAGGGCATCGTACTTGGTGCGGTAGAGGGAGAGGGTGCCGCTAATCTGGGCGCCGTCGAAGATTGCCTCTTTGGAGAACTGGCTGTCATTGAAGAACAGATTGACGAAGCTTGCATCCCTAAAGTACGATTCCTGTTTGAATTTCGCATCTGATAGATCAGCGGTCTGAAAGAACTGAGCCCTCCAAAAGCTAACGAACTGGTTGAACTGTGCATGCCAGAAGATTGCAGTCTGGCTAAATCGTGCCCCATCGAAGTCAGTGTTCTGGTTGAACTGTGCACCCCAGAAGAAAGCAGATGTATTGAACTGCGCACCAGAGAAGTAAGCGGTTTGGTTGAACTGTGCATCCCAGAAGTTGGAGTCCTGGTCGAACCATGCTCTACCAAAGCCCGCGGTCTGGTTAAATTGCGCACCCATGAAAGAAGCATTCTGATTGAACCGTGCTCCATCAAAGGTTGCAGTCTGGTTGAATTGCGCATCCGAAAAGCTGGAATCCTGGTTGAACTTCGAACCTATCATAAAGACTGGCTCTCTAAAACTGGTACTCGTAAAAATTGTGATATTCTGAAAGAAGGTCCCATTGAGATTTACAGAACCCAATATAACCGAATTGACAATAATAATTGGGGATGTGACAGCCAATTCATAATCCAGCAATCCCCAATGATTTCTTTCTATTTCCATCCGCTCTATAGCCACTCTGGGCAGGTCCAGCCCGCTCAGATCCAGATCCCCCTCCACAATCACATTATTATACTCCACCGGCTGCCCCAGCTCGATCTTCTTGAGGATCTCCTCCGCCTGCACCACGCGGGTGAGCTCCGCTGCTCCGGCCACCATCATCAGCAGCACTGCCAGCACACAGGCCAAAATTCTCCCGCTCAAGCCCTCCCGCCTCCTGAAGACAATTGCTAAAAATAGGGCGACTATCGATTATATTCCTGCCGGAAGGACAAGCCGAAAAAGGATGGAAGCCTACTCGATCTTCTTGAACATGCTTCCCTTGACCCCGCAGACCGGGCACCTCTCCTGCGCCTCTTTCTCGACGGTCATGCCGCAGACCGGGCAGACATAGTAGGGATAGCTCTCTTTATTGGTCTCCAGATCATCCAGAATGCCGTGATAGAGCTTCGCATGATACTCCTCAACTGCATTGGCATAGTTGAAGCTCCTCTCTGCGTCCTTCGACCCTTCGGCCTTGGCAGCGGCGATCATCTCCGGATACATCTCCTTGAACTCGTGAGTCTCCCCGGCTATGGACTCGCGAAGGTTCTCCTTTGTGCTCTTTATGGCTTTCAGGGCCCTCAGGTGGTTGGCTGCGTGAACCGCCTCAGCCTCAGCTGCAGCCCGGAAAAGCCGGGCAGCCTGCGCCAAGCCCTCCTTATCCGCCTGGGCGGCAAAGGCCGTGTACTTCCTGTTCGCCTGGCTCTCTCCTGCAAAGGCCTCCATCAAAAATTCCTCAGTCTTGGTCAAGTTAAATCACCTAATCGATAATCTTGGCGCCAATCAAGTTAAGCCTTTTTCCCGAAAATTGAGTCCCGTCTCTCCAGGAGGCTTTCATCACAATTTTTATCTAAAGCAGCTTGGCCATGTAAGGCCCGAGCAGGTCGTATCCCAGCCGGCGGTAGTAGCCCCTGGCACCTATACCGCTTGTGATCTCAAGGCAGCCGTATCCAGCTTCGCGAGCCAACTCCTCTGCCCTCTCGACCAGCTTCTCTCCAAAGCCGCGGTGCTGCCAGCCATCCTTACGGCTTCCTATGGGAAGCATCGGGCCGTAGATATGAAGCTCCCTCACTCGCGCCCTTTCGGAAAGCCGAAGCCTCAGAAATCCAACCAGAGTCCCGTCATCTCCCTCAAAGGAGAGGAAATGCTCCATCCCGCCGCAGGCCTCGTAAGACTCATGCGTCAGATGAACCTCGCCCTCATGCACATGCCTTAGCCCCGCCTCACGGCATCGAATGCACCTGCACCGCCCGCCTCTCTCTGCAAGGTTCTGCTGTGCAATCTGGCGCAGATTGGACTTCCTGACCCCCGCAACGATCAAGTGGGCCGGGATGTCCCTCTGAACCCTCTGAAGCCGGACGTAAGGGGGAAGGATCTCCTTGATTTGGGATACGAGCTTTGCCGCCTCATCATCGCTAAGAGGCGTGTACTCGCCCCTCTGGTACATCCGAAACAGCTCAGTCCCCTCGACGACAAGCGTCGGATAGATCTTGAGATAGTCGGGGCGAAAGCGGCTCTCTCTGAACAGCTCTTTGAAGACCTCGAGATCCGTCTTTGCAGATGAGCCTGGCAGCCCCGGCATCATGTGAAAGCCGACTTTGAAGCCCGCCTCCCTGAGATCATAATTTGCCCGGACCGAATCCGCGACGCTGTGCCCGCGCCTCATGCCATCGAGCAGATCGTCTCTGGTGCTCTGGACTCCAAGCTCGACCTTGGTCCCGCCCAGCCTCAGCATCTGAGAGATCGCCTCCGGGCCGCAGTAGTCAGGCCTGGTCTCGAATGTCGTGCCGATGTTTCGAACTGCCGCCGTCTCATTGGCTGAAGCTATCTCATCAAACGACATTCGCCGCTCGGGCGCTTTTCCCCCGCAGGGATAGTCGTTCATTGCCTGTAGGCAGCGGCGAACGAACCAGTGCTGGTAGCCCAGAGGCCTGGCTGTGAATGTCCCTCCCATCACGATCAGCTCGGACTTGTCGAGGGGATGGCCGATCTCCTCAAGCTGAGATAGCCGGGCAGTGACCTGGCGGTATGGATCAAAGTCGTGCTGAGCCGCCCGCAGAGCCGCTGGCTCCCGACCTGTGTAGCTTTGAGGGGAGGTGCAGGAGATTCCGCCTGGACATGGAACGCATATGCCGTGGGGGCAGCGGGCAGGAGAGGTCATGGCGGCAAAGAATAAGATACAGTTTCAAAAGGCAATGAGTCTGCATACTTTTCAATCTGAATTCGGCACATTGGCGCAATGCAGGGCACAGCTTTTTCAGTACCGCTGGCCGCAGGGCTTTACGTGTCCCCAATGTGGTTCGAGAAAGTACTCCGAACTTGGGACGCGTGAGCTCTATAAGTGCCATCAGTGTCGCTATCAGTGTTCGCTGACCAGCAGAACGATATTTTGGTCTTCCAAAATCCCTTTAACCGTCTGGTTTCTTGCAATCTTTCTCATTACTCAATCAAAAGAAGGAATCTCTTCCCTCAAACTGTCAAGGCTCCTCGGTGTTTCGGCAAATGCTGCGCTGAGAATCAAGCATAAACTCCAGTTGGTCATGAAATCTGCCGATGACTCTATGCCTCTGGTGATCCAAGTGCTAAGAATGTCACTGA
>JBFYLF010000103.1:0-5520 GCA_041305505.1 Methanothrix sp.
GCTCATTCCAGAGGATATATATGCCTCCTCTTTTTCGGCATCTGGGGTCCGGGGGCCGGACCAATGAAAAAAGCCCGGCTCGACTGCTTGACATCCATGCCGATGCATGCCGCATCACTAACAGTGAATTCTTCTTGCAATATCTGCAATTCGTCCTCCATATATCATACTGGTGTATTTCCGATGCCTTTGCCGTCTGAAATGCTCTTGGTAATAACAAAGGACGAAATCTATATAGACTATAGTTAAATATAAGGATTTCGCCAGGTATTTCGCCTGAAATCGTGGCAAAGCCTTAAAGATCAGCTACGCCTTATTTCTTCAGACCATGTCTTCCATCAAATTCTTCAGCACCAACGACCATCCTGAGCTGGTGGATTTCAAAGGAGCGCTGCTGAGAGGCCAGGCCCCTGATAAGGGCCTGTATATGCCTGAGACAATTACCATGCTCTCAAAAGATCTGATAGATGAATTTCCAAAGATGAGCTATCCTGAGATCGCCCGCGAGGTGATCCGGCCCTACCTCGGAGATCTGATCCCGGATAAGGCATTGATGCAGATGCTTGTGGAGGCCTATGACTATGATGTCCCTCTGGAGAGGGCATACGACGAGAAGTACGTCCTGCGGCTGGACCGCGGGCCAACATGCTCATTCAAGGACTTTGCAGCCAGGGCAATGGGCCGGCTGGTCCAGCACTTCTTGACGGAGGAGGGCAGAAGCATACTAATCCTCACAGCCACATCTGGAGACACGGGTTCGGCAGTCGCTCATGCATTCTTCGGCCTGGACAATGTGAGGGTTGTTGTGCTGTTTCCTGAAAGGGAGGTCACAGACCGGCAGCGCCGCCAGATGACAACCCTCGGTGGGAATATATTCCCGCTCGCTGTTAAGGGCAAGTTCGACGACTGCCAGGCGCTCGTCAAGCAGGCATTTGTTGACCCGGATCTTTCAGCCCTGCAGCTCTCTTCTGCAAATTCCATAAACATCGGAAGGCTGCTGCCCCAGGCGGTCTATTACTTCTATGCACGCTCACGTGCTGCTTTGAGCGGCGAGGAGGTCGTCTTCTCCGTTCCCAGCGGCAACTTCGGAGACCTCATGGGAGGGCTCTTCGCCATGAAGATGGGGCTTTTAGTCAAGAGGTTCGTCGTGGCAACAAATGAGAACGATGAGTTCCCACGTTTCATGAAGAGCGGGATCTACGAGCCCATCCGACCCAGCAAAAACTGCATCTCCAATGCCATGAACGTGGGCCATCCGAGCAACCTTGCTCGCCTATTTTCCCTCTACGGCGGCCAGATGGACGAGACGGGTCAGGTCAGCCGGCAGCCGGACATGCAAGCCATGTGTCGGGACATTTATGCGGTCTCAATCACAGATGAAGAGACCCGTCGGACTATCAAAGAGGCATACAGCCAGCACAGGGTTCTGCTCGAGCCTCACGGAGCCGTGGCCTTCGCAGGACTCATGAGGTACCTGAAGGAGTGCGGCGACTGGAGACCATGCATATCCCTGGAGACTGCGGATCCCGCCAAGTTCCCTGATGAGATCGTCCGGGCTACCGGGATCAATCCTCCCCTTCCGCCAGCGATGGCGAGGCTTGAAGAGCTGGAGGAGAATTTCGAGAGAATCGACGGGCAGTATGCCTCTTTAAAAGATTTCTTGAAGAGGATGCTGTAGTCAGGAGGGGGCTTGGAAGAGATGCCACGCATACATGAGGGGCTTTTCTATGATGATATCGGCAGCTTTCCGTTCCCCAAGGGAGTCAAAATAAAGGGCCTCCCTCGCGAAGCTTACCTGGATCTGGTGAGAGGTGCTCTATCTATGAAGAGACAGGCGGGCGTTGAGTATCCGACTTACCCTCAGTTTCGGGATATGATACGCATGTTCATGGATGAGATCGAGGATCCGGATAAGGCCGAGAGCCCCTATCTGATCAAGAGAGAGAATGCAGATATCTATGAGCTTGAGGCTGTGAAGCCGGGGGAGAATGTGAGGGTCTGCGTCACTGGTCCCCTTGAGCTTTACCTCTCGGCATTCGGTGCCACAGGGTACACCGATATCCTCTATGCCATCGCAGAGAGCGTCGCCCGTTTCCTGGAGAAGGCCAGGGATGAGGGAAAGATGTCGGTTGCATCCATTGACGAGCCGAGCCTCGGAATGAATTCGAATATCATCTTCTCAGAAGATGAGATAATGCAGGCCCTGGATATTGCCAGCAGGCCATGTATTGGAATGGATTGCGAGGTCCATCTCCACTCGCCGCTCTTTGCCGAGATCACTGCCCGCGTTCCGGGAATAAGTATTGTGGGAATAGAGTCAGCCTCTCATCCCGATTACCTACAGCTTATAGACAGAAGGGTCCTTGAGGAGAACGACACATATCTTCGGGCTGGAATTGCCCGCACTGACATCCTCTCGATGTCTGCAAATCTCAATGAGAAGCTTGGCACAAATCTCTGGCAGGATATGCCCCGGCTGGAGCGGGAGATCGTGGAGATGGAATCGACAGATGTCATGAAGAGGAGGCTCGATAGAGCCTATGATCGATTTGGGGAGCGGCTTCGGGCCACTGGCCCCGATTGCGGCCTTGGTTCCTGGCCAAGCCAGAAGATGGCGGCTGGGCTTCTTTCAAGATGCTCCGCCGCTGTGAGATCCTTTAAGAGAGATGCCGGATTGGCTGAATAAAAAATTACCCAAAAAGCAAAATCAAAGGGCAGGAAAGGCCAGCGGTTCTTAAAGAGATGGGCTCGAAAGAGAGATCATCCGCCCTGATCTTTTATCTTCCCCTCGCGATGTCCATTTTCAGAAAGAGCGGTCCGGGCCGGCATTACAAATATAAAAACCAAAGTATCGAATAAACATATTCAACTCCTTATCATAACTCGGGAAATATCTCTCGCATTTATCACCTATTCGCAAATATTTCTCGAATGAGTTACTGATCTCAGTATATCTAATTAAGGATTACTATGATTACCATTATCTATAAATATTTTAAGAGCATTGGTAGCAATATGAAGCTGAGGGTAGTTAGCTCCAAGAAGGAGATCACAGACCTGAACAGGAACGAGCAACTGGTTCATCTGGCCTTCCGGGCCTCCAACATGGATGTCATGAACCTTGTCCAGTCCTGCCCCCGTCTGAGGGCGGTGCAGATTCCGCCGTCTTACCATGAGACCATGTCCAAGGCAGCCCAGCAGTTCCTTGATATCCAGGGGGTTCAGCTCCTGAAGGGAGATGTCTGGGGCCACAGGAAGGACATCGATGAGTATTACGCCATCGGGGAGAAGATTGTGAATAGGATCAGCGGCCTCATGGCAGAGGGGAACGGCATAGAGGAGACTGTCAGAAAACTACAGAGGGAGACCAAGCTCTCTGAAGATCTGATCCGCTACATCCTGAAGGAGCAGGTGATGGCGTAGGATAGGAGACGATGGCAATGCTGCGGCTTTAAGCCGACTCCTCACTTCTTCTAATCAGCCGAGCTGATCCATCGCACACTCCTCCGGATATTTGTCATCTCGCCTGCGAAGGAAGACCGGTGCGCGAAGGTGGCCGTCCTCTGTAGCCTCCAGTGCACAAACCTGCATAACCATGAGAGGCTCAGCCCATCTCACGCCCTGCACAGACAGATCAGGTGTGCTCGCGAATGGAGATATTTCCCTGGGAGTGAGTGCTGCTGAAATCTCCGCCAGCTCTGCCTCTGTGAATCCCGAGCCGACCCGTCCTACGTAATGCAGAAGGCCCCGGTCATAGGCACCCAGCAGGAGGCCGCCGAAGTATGGAGCGCGGCTGCCCTTTCCGGCAATCCATCCTCCAACCACCAGATCCAGCTTGAGGCTCTTCTTGATCTTGATCCAGTCCCTGCTCCTCCGCCCTGGCTCATAATTGGAGGCGAGCTTCTTGGCCATGACTCCCTCAATTCCCATCTTGAGAGCTGCTGAAAAGTAGTTTTTTCCGCCCTCAGGAAAATAGTCCACTATCGAGACTGCCTCGCTCTCCTCCAGCTCCTCTGCAAGAATGCGCTTTCGATCGCGAAGCGGCAGGTCCATCAGGCTCGTCCCGCGGGCGTAGAGGATATCAAAGACCACAAAGCTGGCAGGAAGAGCCCGGGAGAGGTAGTCTATCCGAATCTTATCCGTCTGGTGGTCTCGCTTCGCCAGGGCATGAAAGCTCGGCTTTCCATCATCATCGAAGACCGCCACCTCTCCATCGAAGATGCAGCCTTGCGAGCCTGCCCTCAGAGCCTCCTCCAGCTCTGGATAGCGATAGATTATGTCGACAAGCCTGCGGTTGTGAAGGCGCACAGTGCCGGAAGAGACTGTGGCTATCGCCCGGGTGCCATCTATCTTGGGCTCGAAGATCCAGTCAGGAGAGTCGAAGGGCTGGCCGGAGACCGCGAGCATGGGCTTTATGGGATGGAGGAAATCGGGCATAATGGCATCATTTTTTGAGGGACTCTGCTGTAAGGCGCAGGGCATCCATCAGGCTCTTGGCGGGTGGCTTTGCTCTCTTCTTCTCAGGGAGGATCGCGGCTCCTGCCATCTTGGATTTGACCAGGGCATCGATCCGCTCTTTATACTGATCCTTGTATCCGCGAAGGTCTAGCTCTCCGGACAGCCCCTTCATGATCTGCACTGCCAGATCCAGCTCTCTCTCTTCCGGATTGCTCAGATCCTGCAGGGCAGGGAAGATCCGGGGGTCCATGACCTCGTCGAGATAGCGAAGAGTGGTGGCAACAACAGCCTCCCGGTAGTAATGAACCAGCACAGGCCTCTCTTTAGAGCGAAATGTGATCCTTCCAAGGCCCGCCAGGCCCGTCTTCTCCATTGCTGCGCGCAGCAGGGAGTATGCTTCTTCGGATCTGTCCGGGAGGAGCAGGTATGTGTGATCGAAGTGGTGGGGATCGACCTCAAAGAAATTGACAAAGCGGTCGAGGAGGATGGTGTTTCCCGACTCTGGCCGGGCGGAGTCGATCTCCTTCTTCTCCAGCACGACGTATCGGTTCTTCTCCAGAGGATAGCCGTAGACTATGTCAGCTATAGAGACTTCTTCTCCCTCCTGGCAGAAGCGCTTGAAGGAGATGGGCGTCTTGCAGCTCTTATGAAGCATCCGAAAGCTTATTCGCATCTCGCGGGTTAAGGAGAGGGCTTTGACGGGAATGTTCACAAGGCCGATTCTCAGGGCTCCGGACCAGGTGGTCCTGGGCAAAGCTGCGGGCGGCGATCTTTCTGATGCCGCCTCTTCCTGGCCCTTCTCCTCAGAGAGCTGAACGACATCGGGCATGGAAAATAATAGGGCTGCAAGCTACTAATTCTTTTGCACGATGATGTCATTACAGTGAAGGGCTCGATATGCCTGGGTCCCTCTCAGAGAAAGCCTGAAAAGCAATGGACCCATCCAGGTCAAGCTGGAATAATGGCAAAGCTGTAGCAATTTGGGGTTCCTCGCTGTTTTGTGTGGGTGGGCTTGAATCCTGGAGTCTGACCAGAAATTCTAAGGATACCACCGCAATGACA
>JBFYLF010000104.1:0-6450 GCA_041305505.1 Methanothrix sp.
CTCTTCTCTTTCGGACTTGATGCACGAGATTCTTCCATCCTCTCCGCCCCTCTGCTCCGTCGGCCACTTGACCTTGGTCTCAGGCAGCTCAAAGCGTGCGATCACAGGGGCATGATCCGACTCCGGATAGAAGATCTTTGGGGCGAAGACAATGGACTCGTCATGGAGAAGCTCATTATGAACCTCCGAGCCCTTGAAGTAAGCCAGCATCGTCCGGGAGACCAGTATGTGATCGAGCATCTTGCCCTTGCCGTTGTGAAGGAGGGAATAGCGGGCAGGCTCAGGTATGTTCCTCTCAGTCGGCACCATTACCCTCATGGCCAGGTCCATGTTGCCAGTGTTCTCAACGTCGCCCCGGATGGCCTCGATTGCAACCTCATCAAACTCCTCATTGTAATCTCCGCAGACTGCGATGAGGGCGCAGGGGTCCTGGTCGAAGAGGTTGTCTATCAGAATCCGGGTCTCCAGTGCCTGGCCGATGCGCTTCATGCTTGAGATGAACACGCCCTCTGCCCAGCCCGAGGCAGTCTTCCAGGCCCTGTCGGTCAGCTTGTGACCCTGGATGTTTGTGGGCCTGCGGCTCTTGAGATGCAAATTGATCACATCCAGGGCCATGTTGTTTGGAAGCCGGACGCTCGCATGAAGGATCGGCCTCTCCCAGGAGATCTCCCTGGCCTCGGACTCCTCTGGCAGAGCTGTGACCTTCTTGTAGCGCGGGGCTGGAGCATACTCGTGCAGATACTGATCATGCTTGATGATATCGTAGCGGCTGAGGATCACGAGATTGTGGTGGTCGAAGGCCTCGCCGGTCTCTGGATCGATGGTTGTCGCCCTCTTGTAGCCCTCGTAAGGGGTGCACTCCAGGAGGCGGTTCATGGCATCCAGGCGGATCCGCCTCCCCTTGCCCCGCTGGCCGCAGACCTCCTGGAGGCATAGGATGTCAGCATCCAGGCGGACCAGTTGAGGCCTCAAGATTGGTATTCGCTCTTCAAGGCTAGGCAGCCTGTCGGACCTGTCATCCAGGTTCATGAGGTTGAATGTGGCAAGGCGCAGCCTTATGGGCATATCATCTCTCCAGGGGAAAATCTTATCCAATCCTGGTATGTCAAGCAACAAGGGCTACGATCAGAATTGTGACGATTCCAACCATTATCATCTGGATGCCGGATATAATCGGCCTCTCATCGCTGATCCTGGCTAGAAAGACCCCCAGCGTGAAGAGAACCAGAAGGCCCAAGACCAATGAGCTGTAGAAAGCCCAGAGCATGCTGATCTGCGGCACAAGAAAGTAGGGCATGACAAGAATCGCAGCGCTGAGAGCAGGGCTTATGCCGTCTACCACTGCGACTATGACCGAGGCGAACTCAGTGGCCCTGGCATAGTGGGTGTCGTCCAGGTTCTGGAGCATCGCCGTCTCAAGCTTTCTTAGATCCCTCTTCCTCTCAGCTCTCTCTGCTAGGTAGGCTCCGCTGATTCCTGAAATGCCCATAGCCAGGGCTCCAGCAAAACCTGCTGTGATGATTATATGAGGATCTTCGACGCCAGAGAAATGGGCACCTATGACAACCCCCATGATCGTCAGAGCCCCGTCGAAGGCATTCATGACGAAGAGACGCCTGGCTATCTCATAGGCTTTGCTGGTCTCCAGGTATTCCCGGTAGCGATCTATTCTCTTTCTCATAGGTTTTTAATGAGGCTTCTGCCCGTCATGGCCTTGGGCTTGGGAATATTAAGAAGCTGCAACGCTGTAGGCGCGATGTCTGCCAGGATTCCGTCATCGCGCAAAAGCGGCTTGCTGCTGCCACAGCAGCTACTTACATCCATAATCAGAGAGAAGGGGACGGGGTTTGTGGTGTGAGCTGTGTGGGGCTGGCCGCTTGCCTCATCCCTCATCTTCTCAGCATTGCCGTGGTCGGCTGTCAGAAGAGCAGCGCCGCCCTTCTGGAGTATCCTGTCAACGACGGTTCCGACGCAACCATCAACGGCCTCCACCGCCTTGACGGCGGCATCCAATATGCCTGTGTGGCCCACCATATCCGGATTTGCGAAATTGAGGACTATCAGGTCGTACTTATCCATCTCTATCCGGGAGAGCACCTCGCCCTTTACCTCAAAGGCGCTCATCTCTGGCATAAGGTCGTATGTGGCAACCTTGGGCGAGGCGATCAGACAGCGGTCTTCGCCTGGATTGGGCTCCTCGCGCCCTCCGTTGAAGAAGTAAGTCACATGGGCATACTTCTCTGTCTCTGCTATCCGAAGCTGCTGGAGCCCTGCCCTGCTGATGACCTGGCCGAGTGTGTCCTTCACCTCATCGGGCGGAAAAGCAACAGGAGCATTCAGAGTGGCATCATACTGCGTCATGCAGGTGTAATGAACATCTATGGGCCTCACAGGAAAGCCCGTGAATCCCTTATCGACAAAGGCCCTGGTGATCTCCCTGGCTCTGTCCGGTCGGAAGTTGAAGAATATGATGCAATCTTTGTCCCGGATCAGCCCGTCCCCGTCCACCAGTGTCGGCTGGATGAACTCGTCGTTCTCGCCGCGGGCATATCCATTCTCGACAGCCTCCCGGCCGGTCTTTGCATTGAGCCCCTCGCCCTCTGTCAGGCAGCGGTAGGACTTCTCGACCCTCTCCCAGCGACGATCCCGATCCATGGTGTAGTAGCGGCCAGAGATGGTAGCAATCCTGCCTACGCCAGTTTGGGAGAGCTTCTCCTCCAGCTCATCTACGTAAGTGAGGGCGCTTCTGGGAGGTACATCCCGGCCATCGAGGACGGCATGGACATAAACCGCCTCCAGGCGAAACTTCGCAGCCATATCGAGAAGGGCGAAGAGATGGGAGATATGGCTGTGCACTCCTCCGTCTGAGAGGAGGCCTATCAGGTGCAGCCTGGTGGATTTGGCCTCTTGCATTGCCTGGAGCAGGACGGGATTTCTGGCTATGGAACCGTCCTCGACCGCCAGGCTGATCCGCGTATAGTCCTGATAGACGATCCTTCCGCCTCCGATGTTGAGGTGGCCCACCTCGGAGTTTCCCATCTGGCCGCGGGGAAGGCCGACAGCCAAGCCAGAGGCTCTGAGGGTTGTGGTGGGGTAATTCTTCCAGAGCCGCTCAAGGTTGGGCTTCTTCGCCTTGGCTATGGCATTTGCATCGACCTCGGGGCTGATTCCAAAGCCGTCCATGATTATGATCGCTAAAGGTTTCATCTCAAGGAGATTCAATGGCTCTCGGGAATATATTAGACCTGCGTCGGGAAGATGGATTAGGTGATCAATCCATCTCTTTAAAGCCCTCCTCACCTATGAGAGGAACGAATATCACGCCCATCTTCCGCTCAACCGAAAAGCCGTTCTTCCTCGTCACAAGATAGAGCTCCTGATAGTCCCGGCCTACAGGAATGACCATCTTGCCGCCGCGCTTGAGCTGCTGCTTGAGTGGCTCGGGAACATCAGGGGCCGTGGCTGCCACGCTGATCCGGTCGTATGGTGCATGTTCAGGAAGGCCGAGGCTGCCGTCAGAGAGAATCATAGTCACATTTCTTATTCCAGAGCGCCCCAGATTTTCTCTGGCAAACTCCACCAGCTCAGCCATGCGCTCCACTGAGTAGATATGCCCTGTGGAGCCCACAAGCTCGGCCATGACTGCTGCATGATAGCCGCTTCCTCCTCCAACCTCCAAGACAGTCATGCCTGGCTGCAGGTCGAGGATGGAGCACATTATGCCGACCATATGGGGAGCAGATATGGTCTGGCCAAGGCCAATGGGGAGAGGGGTATCGTCATATGCCCGGCTTTGGAGATGCTCTGGCAGGAATAGCTCCCTTTTGACCCTGGACATGGCTGAGACGACCTTTGGGTCTGCGATCTCCCCCAGAGCCATTAGAAGCTGCTCTCTATTCAAATCTCTCGACCCCAAATCCTCTGGATGTCCTTGGCCTCTGCCTCCTCTGCGAAGCCCTCGCCTCGCAGCTTCATCTTGACTATCTCGAAATGCAGGCCCTCTGCCCTTCTAGCCTGGCCGACTGAGAATAGCTCGTCACCTGCTACGATGATCTTGACAGGGCGGCTCCTGCCGCTTCTGTAAACGGAGATCTTGACAGGAACACGGTCCGTAGCCCTGGCCCATACGGTTTTGACGGCTGAGGCGGGAGCGCTCTCAACCCTTCTATCGGCCTCAAGAGATGCTATCTGGGTCATGACAACGTCTTTGGCTGGATCGTCCACCAGAAGATCGTCTCCCACCGTTAGAAGCTCCCTTGCGGGCAATTTGATGAAATAGGGCTCTGACTTGCGGTCGCTGCTCACTATCACCTTTAGGTTGACAAGCCGCTCCCGCTCCACCTGAACGCTGTGCACCTCTCCGCACTCTTCGCAGCGAACCAGATTCTCCTGTCCTGATTTTATCAGCGAATGATCGGTGTCCACACCGCAAACTGGGCAGAAGATCAGATCTTCAAGCATATCTGATAATTGATCAGGTTGGTATTTAAATTATGGCGAAGAAAATTTCAGTCGCGGGATGGTCAATGAGAAACCTGCCTGCCCCGCGAAGAGCTGGAAGGGAGCCGGCCCTCGCCAGGGGCTCCGGCTGCCTGCGAGGTTATCTGGATAACGGCAGATGCCCTCCCTGCCAGCATCTCGGCTGGTCAAAAGCCATTTTGGAGCGGCCCGGATAATTTGACAATAGAAAAATTTTTTAATGAAGAGCCCGGATCTATACTTATGAAAGAAGTTATCAATGATTGCCGGGTCTCATCCGATCAGGGGACTGATGAGTGCAACAGCATTGCCGAGAGCATGATCGAGGAGATCAACCAGATCTCTCTCCCCAGTATGCCTGCAAGATCCACTCTTGGAGGAAGGCACAAGGGATCTTTTAGAAAGAGGCTCATTCGCCAGATAAGAGAGGCCAGGAAGCTGGCAATGATGTGATATCTTCATTTTATTTTATTTTCCGCTGAAATAGCCTGAGCAGATATTCAGCCATTATTCTATGGTGACGAAAGATTTAAATCATCAAAAATTATTTTATTTATGTAAAGAGGATTTTTCTTGCTCGAAAACTATTTATATTAATCAGGTTACTAATTTGTTGTGGACTGCGAATCTAGAGAATGCTCTATCCCCAAATCATGCTCTGAGGTTGAGGTGGACCTCAAGAGGCTCGACCGCATGCTTCAGGCAGCCCACCGAAGCTCAATTGATGTCAAGGAGAGCTACGACTTTTATGTTCTGGCACTTAAGGAGTTCAACAAGGAGAACCTCGCCGAGGCGTTCCTTGACTGCGATCGGGCCAGGTATGAGTTGACATCGGCGATCAATGAGGCCAAGATCAAGATCAAAGGCTCGCGCTTTCACAGCATGAGGACGCTCTCCTACTTCTTCAAGCTCTATGGGCTTTATGCAGTGATCTTCGCCACCCTCTCCGTCGCAGTGTTCAGCGCGCTGATCTATGCTTACTCGGATGTGAGCGTCCTGGGAGTGCCACTCTGGTCCTCGTTCTTCGCGGGCCTCGGCTCCTCTGCCCAGATACTGACGGGCGTCGCCGACGACCTGCGCCGCTATGGTCTCGCCTCGCGCTACAAGAGGCTGTGGTACATGGCAATTCCGATTCTGGCCATGGTCTTCGGTTACATGGCCTATCTGGTCTTCTCCTCCGGCGTCATTGCAATGGACGAATCCCAGAGCAGGGAGTTTTCAATCATGTTCGTCTGCTTCTTGACAGGATTTCTGACCAAGTGGATGATCGGAAGGCTCTCGCGGATGTCAAGGGATATCTGACCTCGATCAGAACCACGATATCAGAATCGTTATCTTTTTCGGGAGCCTGGAGCATATTTTCACTCATCTCAGAGGCGGGTGTTCGAGCATGTCCTATGGCAAGATCCTGATGGAGGACGGGGAGACGGTGGTCTTCTCAGAATACCAAACCCCGATCCTAGCCTCGGCAGCGGCGCGCGGATATCGGGCTGCTAAAGCCTGCACCCGTGCCCCTGGCGATGAAGCGACAAGTTGCGACTATGCAGCTTCACTCAGAGTTCTCTTTTTCAGGGCCGACAGCGATGAATCGCCTCGCTGTTGCCATCAGCCATCCTGCCAGCATGAGGCCAATGCCGACGGCCATAACGGTCCGGCTGAGCTGGACGAGCATGAAGGCATTGAAGAGTATCCCCATCACAGGAAGCAGCGGAATCCTGCCACAGGAGAGTGGCACCTGGAATGGACGGCGTAATCCGGGCCTCTTGCATCTCAGCACTATCAGGGCGGCATTGATGACCATGAAGCTGACAAAGACTGTGAAGTTGCTGACATTGGTCACAAAGGCGATATCCTCCAGGAATACAAAAGCCATGGCTAGGGCCATGCAGAAAATAGTAGCAGCCAGAGGAGTGCGCGTCCGGGAATTGACATAGGCCAGGGTCCGGGGCATGCACCCGGACCTCGCCATGC
>JBFYLF010000105.1:0-9576 GCA_041305505.1 Methanothrix sp.
GGTACGGGGACTGGCAGGTGCCGGACTGGGATATGACATCGCCCGATCAGGGGATAACCATCGATCTCAGTCCCGAGGAGGATATGGTGGGAGAGTAGGTTCGGGGGAGAGGAGAAGGCAGATTCATCTCCCCCTCTCTCTTCAATGATTTTCTTTCCTCCTTTTTCAGTTTCGCCCCGCCCTTGAATTGGCCTTAAATATCTGGCATGCCCTATGAAACCCTTCATTGACGCAGATATTCACAGTATCCGACCTGAATTTGAGGATAGCAGAGCGGCTTGATGGCGATCCCAGGCTGCATGACCTCTGGGCCAAGGGCGAGGTATCCAATTACCTCCACCATCGCTCAGGTCACAGATACTTCACCCTCAAGGACCAGAACTCTCAGATCTCCTGCGTGCTTTTCAAAGGCAATGGCTCTTCCCTTGACTTCGATATGAGGGACGGCAAGAACGTCCTCGTCTTTGGAGATATTGCAGTCTACCGGCCAGCGGGCAGAGTTCAGATTGTAGCTCGGGGCATAAAGGAGGATGAGGGGCTTGGTTACCGCCACCTGGAACTCGATATGCTCATGAAGAAGCTGGCAGCGGAAGGGCTCTTCGCACCCGAGAGAAAGAGGCCGCTGCCGCGCTACCCCGAGAGGATAGGCATCGTCACATCTCCACAGGGTGCGGCGCTTCGTGATGTTCTTCGAACCCTGGGCTCTTATCCTGCCCGGATCATCCTCTCTCCCGCCAGCGTCCAGGGCGATGGAGCCGAAGAGAGCATAGCTTCCGCACTTATGGCTCTGCATGGCAGGGCTGATGTGGTCATAGTCTGTCGCGGCGGCGGCTCGGCTGAAGACCTCTGGTGCTTCAACTCCGAAGCAGTGGCCCGGGCCATATTTGCCTGCGACGCTCCCGTCATCTCGGCTGTGGGCCACGAGACTGATGTGACTGTGGCAGACTATGTGGCTGACGTGAGGGCTGCGACTCCAACGGCTGCGGCAGAGATGGCTGCCCCCGATCCGGAGGCCGTAAGAGAGGCTCTCCGCTCGAAGAAGCTGAGAATGATTCGGGCCCTCTGGACGGTCCTTGAGAGGCGTTCGGAGCGACTGGAGCATCTCGGCCATGCAGTCTCGCAAAGGAGGATGTACTCCCTGGCCCAGGAGGCTCGCCAGAGGCTTGATTATCTGAGCGAGAGGCTGGACGGAGCCAGGGCGGAGAGGATTGGCGGCTTCAAAGGCAAGCTTGAGCTGCTATCTGGCCGGCTGGCAGCAGTCGGGCCTAGGGCAACGCTCCTTCGCGGCTATGCCATCGCCCGCACTGCAAGAGGCCTGGTTCTCGCGGCCAGAGATGTTCAGATTGGAGAGGAGATGGAGCTGATCCTTGGCCAGGGTCGATTGAGATGCATTGTTCTCGAATGCCAAGATCTGCAGGATGATTTGCCATGACGGATGATGAGATGGGCCTCGAAGAGGCATTGGATGATCTGGAGAAGATAGTAGAGGTGCTTGAAGAGGGGAAGATGACTCTGGAAGAGAGCCTTGATCAGTATGAAAAGGGCATGAGGCTCGTCCAGCTCTGCCAGCGCAGGCTGCAGAGCGCTGAGAGGAAGATAGAGTGCCTCACGGGAGAGCTGCCGCCAGATCTGAGTTGATTGGGCGGGAAGAGAAAGACCTCTTTCGACTCATCCGGCAATAAAGTTAAATACAATCAAAGATGTACGTTTTCGTACATCATAGTAACTATTAGTACATCAATAGCTGATGAAAGCCGGTGATCAATTGAATGCTGCGCTATCCCAAGAGACAATAGTCAAGTTCGGCAGGTACGGAGGCCTCTTTGTGCCTGAGACGCTGGTCGAGCCGCTCAGGGAGCTGGCGGACTCATATCAGAGGCTGATGAAGGACGAGGATTTCCGGGAGGAGCTCGGCCTGCTGCTCAAGAACTTCGCAGGAAGACCAACCCCCTTCTATCATGCAAAAAACCTCAGCCGAAAGCTGGGCTGCAAGGTCTATCTCAAGAGGGAAGACCTGGTGCACGGCGGGGCCCATAAGCTCAACAATACACTCGGTCAGGCGCTGGTTGCCAAGAAGATGGGCAAGACCCGTCTCATAGCCGAGACGGGAGCTGGCCAGCATGGGGTAGCCACTGCGATTGTGGGAGCCAATCTGGGCTTTGAGACCCAGATCTACATGGGAGAGGTGGACATTGAGAGGCAGAAGATGAACGTCTATCGGATGCGGCTGATGGGCGCGCAGGTCATACCCGTCCGATCAGGCTCCAGGACGCTCAAGGACGCTATAAACGAGGCAATGAGGGACTGGGCCTCCTCATTTGATAAAACCCATTATCTTCTGGGAACGGCTGCCGGGGCTCATCCATTTCCAAGCATGGTCAGGGACTTTCAGAGCGTGATTGGGAAGGAGACAAAGGAGCAGATAGTGCAGGCAGAGGGGCGTCTGCCCGACAGCATCACAGCCTGCGTAGGCGGGGGCAGCAATGCCATGGGCATCTTCGCCCCGTTCTTGCAGGACCAGTCCGTCCGGCTCATAGCTGTCGAGGCTGGCGGGCGGGGCCCTGGAACGACAGACAAGACAGCCGATCACGGAGCAAGCCTTGGCAGGGGCAGCGACGGCGTGCTGCACGGAGCTCTCACCAAGATCCTTCAGGATCCATACGGCCAGATCCTCGAGTCCTATTCAGTGGCCGCCGGCCTGGACTACCCTGGCGTCGGCCCGGAGCTTGCCTATCTCGCTGAGAGAGGCCGGGTGACGACACGAATCGCTGATGATGAGACGGCCATGCAGGGCTTTCATGCCCTATCCAGGCTGGAGGGGATAATACCTGCTCTGGAGTCGGCTCATGCCGTAGGCTACGCTCTAAAGCAGCCGGAGGAGCTCGGGGGCCTTGCGATAATCAACATCTCAGGCAGAGGAGACAAGGATCTGGCAACGGTGATGGAATATGAAAATCTCTGAGGCATTCAAAGAGGCTCCTCTGCTCATAGTCTACATCTGCGCCGGCGACCCGACGCCAGAGGCCACCGTGAGGCTGGTGCGCGCTCTGGCGGCGGCTGGGGCGGACATCATCGAGCTGGGACTGCCCCACTCAGACCCAATAGCGGACGGGCCCACAATTCAAGCCGCAGCCCAGCGCGCCATAGCAGCGGGGATGAACACCGATGTCTACTTCCAGGTGGCGGCAGAGGCCGACGTCTCAATTCCCAAGGTCTTCATGGGCTACTACAACATGATCTATGCTCGTGGTCTGGACAGGTTCGCTAGGGACTGCGCCAGCTCTGGAATAAACGGCCTGATCGTGCCGGACCTGCCACCCGAGGAGGCAGGACCCCTGAAGGAGGCCTGCAAGAAGGTAGGTGTGGACCTGATCTTTCTTGTCGCGCCCAACACACCCCCGGAGCGGCTGAAGATGATCGAGCTGGAGACGACGGGATTTCTCTACCTGGTGGCCAGAACAGGCGTCACCGGAGCGCAGAGCGATGTGCTCCAGAGCACAAGGGATCTCATAGCCCGGGTGCCGGGAGATAAGCCCAAAGCTGTGGGCTTTGGCATCTCCACTCCTGCCCAGGCTGCAGAGGTGATAGCAGCCGGAGCTGATGCGGCAATTGTCGGCTCGGTCTGCGTGGACCTGATTGCTCAGGGAAAGGAAGAGGAGCTGATGAGGCTGGTATCGGAGATGAAGGCTGCGATAATAAAAGCCAGCAAAGACGAGGCAAAGAGGTAAAGCATAGAGAAAGGGCGGTGCGCAGAGAATGATGGCGATACTATAGTGAGTTCACGCATATCTTGCTTCAATGCGTAGCCCTTAATTCAATTTAAAAGCGAAGCATCGCTCATAGCAGTTTATGGTATATATGCGATTAGTGATCTCTGATGGCAATTCTTAATCCTTATTGAATAACATTAAAATAGTTGTATTGACTAACCAAACGATTTGAGGTGGGTGAGATGCCGCAAATGAAAATATATATATATATATATATATATATATTAATGTTAATATTAACAGCGACCATGTCGAGCGCGGTTGCTTCCGACTGCGATCTTGATGAATATAAGGATTGGATGAAAGAAGGTAAGGATTTTAGCGGCCAAGGAGCTTATGAACTGGCTGTTGACTGTTTCGACAAAGCAATTGAATCAATTGGAGATTGCTGGTCCTCGGTCGAAAATGAGCGTGCTAATGCTTTTGGATGGAAAGGCTGGACTCTCTATCTATCAGGGCAGAACAATGCATCTCTTAGAGCGTATGAAGCTGCGCTATCAAATAGAAATAAAGATTGGCTATGGGATGGAAAAGGGGATGTCCTGTATAGAATGAAAAGATATGGAGAAGCAGCAAGTGCATATGACGAAGCGATAGCTATTGATCCTCTACACAAAGAATCTTGGTATATGAAGGGTCTCACGCTTGGAGAAATGGGCAGATATGACGAGGCGATTAATGCCCTTGATAACGTCCTCAGCATTGATCCGACCTATAAAGGCGCTTGGTCAAGTAAGGGAGAAACTTACGAAAAATGGGGAATGAACCAGAGCGCTCTGGCAGCTTATGAAAAGGAAAACGAAATAAATCCCACATCTGGTGCCCTATTGTCAAAAGCCGATTTACAGATAAGGATGGGACTGTATGATGATGCCCTCAATACCACGGATAGGAGTATAGAACAGAATCCAGACAGAACATCCCTCTGGCGCAAGAAAGGAGACATTCTTGATATACAGGGCAGGTACGCTCAGGCAATAGAGGCATATAACGAGTCAATAAGAATAGATAAAAATGACTCGTTGGCCTGGTATGAAAAAGCAAACGATTTATATAATTTAAGCAGGTATGAAGAAGCTCTTGAATCCTATGATAAGGCGGTTGAAATAGGAAGGATGAGAATAGATATTCTCTCCGGAATGGAGGAAGGAGAATGGATCCAACCATCAATAGAGAGATGGGAGAGGCATATAGAAATTGCACTGGATGGAAAGAATAAAACAATCGAGGCTCTTGGTGTCAATCCTTCTCCGAATATTTCAATGTGAAGGAGCGAAGATTATAGGACCGTCGATGAAGGGCGCAAATGATCGGGGGAGAGTTCTCATAGCCATTGGACGCCTGATATGCAGGAAGACCAGAAGTTGTTTGTGAAAAGGACAAGGAGTGATCTTGAAAGCGGCTGCGATGTCACCATTGTGGCCTATGGCGACTCCATCACCGCCGGATATGCAGTCCGCCGCGGCTTTCCATCTTTTTGGAAAGAGATGCTTGCAGAGAAGTATCCCGAGGCAGGTGTCGAGATGATAAACTCGGGCATATCCGGGGACACAAGCATGGACGGCCTCTCCCGCCTGGACTGGGCTGTGCTCTCTTACGAGCCGGACCTGGTGACGATCAACTTCGGGATCAACGACTGCGTCTTAGGCCTTGGCCTGGAGGAGTTCGAGATGAACCTTGTTGAGATGGTCCGGCGGGCCGGGCCCGATTCGGAGATATTGCTCCTCTCATCGCAGCCGCTGGAGACGCCGCCCTATGACGGCCTGGTTCTGGATTACTATCAGGCTCTTGGAAGGGTGGCAGCGGAGATCGACACAGGATTCGTGGACGTCTATGGCGCCTGGATGGGGGCGGTTGAGGCGGGAACGCCTCTGTCCAGCTTTATCATTCCCGGCCTGGACCATCCCAACGAGGCAGGATACAGGATCATTGCCGAGGAGCTGATGAGGCTGTTTTGAGGATTTGTCATTATTAATTAAATCCTCATCTGCTCTCTTGAATAGAGATCTTCAGCCACCTGCAGCAGTCCATCACCCTTAACCTCCCTGCCGTAGTCAGGCAGTATAGTTATCGCCTTGTTCTCATATCGGAGGCGCAGATCCTCAATATATGATCTTTGAGAGTTCTTCTTCGCCCTGCAGAAGAGACAGTCACAGTCGGGTATAACATGATTGATGACAATGGAAGAGACTAGGACGCCGTGCGACTCAACCGTTTCTATCAAACGACGGCTCTCCTCCACGGCAGCCTTCTCCGGGATGGTGACAACAGTTATGCTGGCAACCTCGGGATTGATCAGAGCCTCCCTCATGGTCTCGGCCTTCTGGCGCATTGCCCTCGCTTCTGATAGTATGCGCTCACCGAGTCCTGGCTCGAGAAGATCCAGAACACCCATCCACCTGTTCCTCATCCCCAGAACCCTTGTAATTAGGCCAGTGGTAACTGACGGAAGCTGCAGCAGCGGCAAAACCATTGCAGTCGGAGCCGAGTCAACGACAGCATATTCGTACTGGTTCTCAACGTAAATGTCATTTAATCTGTCCATGAATATCAGCTCTGAGACGCCTGGCATGTGGCTGAAGTCCTCAGGCCGGACCTCCACCTCGAAGAGGCCAAAGAGCGCCGAAAAGAGCCCTTTGTATCTTCGAAAGAAGCCTCTAGCCTCCTCTGCCAGGTCCGGCTCGTAGGCGTAAAGGTGCTCAGAGATCCTTTTAGGCCGGCTCCCCAGATCGATGTCGAATATGTCGGAAAGAGAATGAGCAGGGTCCATCGAGAAGACCAGCGTATCCTTTCCCTGCTGCGCAGTCCATATGCCAGAAGCCGCTGAGCAGACGCTCTTTCCCACGCCCCCCTTGCCAGCCACATAGATCAGTCTCATAAGCACCGAGTCAATGAGAGAAAGAGATTTAATCGTTTGCTCCAGATCAAACAAAAGCTTTTTCTACTTATAGGCCATTTTATTCGACTTAATTATAAAAGGGGGCGAAAGGTTTGAGAGAGCGAATTGTCCTGATCAGCGTGCTTATTCTATTGGCATCTCTTGCGCAGGCGGCGTTTGGCGGGCAGGAGGCCAGCCTGGACATCATTGGAAGCACGGCTAACAACACTACAATCATATTGCCTGAAGGCACTTTTGTCGGAGTCGACATTTTGGGCAGCAGCGCCAGCAACATCCAGATCGGCTACAGCGGAGGGGCATCAAGGGCGACGTGCGGAATAAAGACAAAGGATTGCGGTCCATGCGGAGAGGAGAAGCGTTATAAAACGCCCTGGGATGATTTCACAAGGCCTCTGTGCTATCCCTGGAGTTCCTACATCCCCACAAGATACAACAGGCAGTTCATCAGAGAAGACTATCCGTATTTGAGATCCATGCAGGAGCCTCTCGTCTTGGGACGCGAAAGAACATATTCTTAAACGAATTTCACAATAAGTATTTCTCTTTAATTAATTTTTTCATAATATTTTTATAATTTATCCGCTTCTATCCGAAAGATTTTTCTACTTTTAGTTTATATAAAAACTTGGGTTAAAATGTTCAAATGCAACAAAACTCAGATCAAAGATGAGATCCAATGGAGGGGACTGAAATTGAGATTATCATTCATATTGACCTTGGCGCTGATGATATTTGTCGGCGGCTGCCAGGCAATCGGCGCACCGGGATCCGTAGTTGTGGACATAGTGGGGAGCACAGCAGATAACACGAGAATTGAGATTTTTGCATCGGAAAATGTGGTTCTGGAGATTGTTGGAAGCGAGGCTAACAATACAGTCATCGCCCCGCCAGCAAAGAAACAGAACTGCCCTCAGATCATCTGCCCCAAGCCAGACTGCCCAGAACCTATCTGCTGTCCAGAGATCGACAGCCAATGCCAGAAGAAATGCTATCCATGGGATAATATGCACCTTGGAGTGGATGCCTGGTATGGGACATTCTGGTACACAGATATAAATATGCCGAAGTGGCCGCAGTTTTAAGCCAGATCTCCAAAGAGAGATCAAAATATATCTGATGAGAAAGGACGGCTCCAGGGTGAGGAGATAGCCGAGGGTAGCAGAGAAATACCCTGAGCCGCTCTCTTTCTGATCTCACGCGTTCATCAAAGCAATTAAATACAACCAGCGAAATCCTGAAGAGACTCATGTTTAATACCTTCTCTCCGGGAAAGAGCGAGATCTTTTGGTGCGATCGATGCGCTTTACCTCTCATTTCCAATGAGTGCTCCTCATGCGGCGGGCCAGTCCGAAAGATAGATCTGACTCCGCCTGGAGACATCAGGATCTGCTCTGAGAGCGGGAGGAAGCTTCTATGCAGGCTCTTCATCGAGGGCTACGGATGTGCTGATTTCCTGGAAAACAGGGTAATCCTCCTCAATAAGATCGCCGGCCTGGACCGTCGCGATCAGGTGATGCTTGAGGCAAAGCACATCGCAACATTGTGGTTTGATGTCCCGACCGGCTCATACAGGCTGGATCTTGAGGCCATCGGGGCGGCTCTTCTTGCCTCCAGGGCAAAAAAGGGCCTTGTCGTATGCGACGAGTCAAAGCTCAAGGGCCACATCAAGGGCAAGTGGCTGGCTGAGGAGGCGATAGTAGAAAGCCCCTCCGGCCTCAAAGAGGGCGACAATCTGATCCTGAAAATCGGGAAGTTTCATGGCGTTGGCGTCGTTCGCAGCAGAGGAGACGGCAGGCTGTCCATCCGCATAAAAGATGTTATCAAGGGCGATTTTTCATTGAGCGCTAATCGGACGAGCGTTAATGATGCAGTCGCAGCAAACGAGAGATCACTCAGAGCCCTTGAGAGAGCTGCCTTGAGGGAGATCAAAGGCTATCTCTCTAAGAACAGGCTTCCAGTTAACGTCTCCTTCAGCGGAGGCAAGGACAGCCTTGCCTGCCTCTGTCTTGCTGAAAGGGTCATGAGCCGCCCCGAGATTCTCTTCATCAACACGGGTCTTGAGTTCCCGGAGACAGTGGATTATGTGCATGATCTGGCCCGCTCACATAAGCTGCGGCTTCGGGAGATCAATGCAGAAGGCAGCTTCTTCGAGCAAGTTGGGATCTTCGGCCCTCCTGCCAAGGATTTTCGATGGTGCTGCAAGACCAGCAAGCTGGGACCCATGACCGAATTCATCAAGAAAAACTATCCCAGAGGCTGCGTTACAATTGAAGGCAGACGGATCTATGAGTCCTTCAACCGCTCGACTATCAAGGCTGTAGAGAGGAGCCCCTATGTTCCGGGCCAGACAACTCTGGCCCCCATCAGAAGCTGGAGAGCGCTTGAAGTGATGCTCTACATCCTCTGGAATAAAATGAAGCCCAATCCCCTCTACCAGGAGGACTTCGAGCGCATAGGCTGCTGGCTCTGCCCTGCGGCGCTTCAGTCAGAGTTCGCTGGGATGAGAAATACCCACCCGGATCTTCACCGCCGGTGGTCAGACTGGCTGGTTAAGTGGGGCGAAGAGACGGGTCTTGATAGGAGATTCATCGAGTGGGGCTTTTGGCGATGGAAGAGGCATCCTCCCAAGATCAGGGAGCTGGCAAAAGAGCACGGAATAGACCTCGCACCGGAAGGGGCCGGAAGAGATAAGGTGGAACTGCAGGCGGTGAGAGGCAGATCGCCCTGCGGCCTGGAATACTCCATAGAAGCTATTCTATCAGTTCCGCAGAATCATCCATTTTCCTCAGTGGCGGGGGCATTGAGCACCTTAGGCAAAGTGAGATATTCAGAAGAGATGGGGGCGGCTGTGGTTGAGGCCGATAAAGGCAGAGCAAGCATCTTCGCCAACGGGCAGATCATGATCAT
>JBFYLF010000106.1:0-5349 GCA_041305505.1 Methanothrix sp.
GCCAGGCCCACAGCCCTCCGCCAGCGCCGCCAAGAGCTCCGGTTGTGCAGAGCAAATCCCCGGGCCGCGCTCCTCTCCTTCTTAAGACAAGCTCCTTCTCGACAAACCCAAGAGCCGTGCCTGTGATCGTCAGCTCCTGGTGGCTGTCCGTGTCGCCCCCGATTATCCGGGTGCCGTAGTACGAAGCGCAGTCCCTAAACCCTGAGAAGAGCTCGTCTATGAAATACAGATCCGCCTCGGGAGGAAGGCCGGCGGCGATCAGCACCCCGGCGGGCTGTGCCCCCATAGCTGCGATGTCGCTCAAATTGACAGCCACCGCCATCCAGCCCATCTGCCACGGATTCATGATATCCGGAAAGTCGGTCCTCTTGTGCAGCATATCCGTCGTGGCAGCCAGATAGCGTTCACCTGCATCGATCAGGGCGCAGTCATCATTCTCCACACCGCCAAGGATCTCCGATATCCGCAAGATCAGATCCCTCTCGCCCAAAGCACCATCCGCCATTGCCAGACCGCCCTGCCCTCTTGACTCGTCCCCCCCAGGGGCCGGATCAAAGGAAAGATCTATGAATTTTAAGATTATACTAATAGTGACCATGCTCGATTACAAAAGACTTCCCAAGGCTGCCCTTCCCGCCGCCCTCATCCTGCTCCTGCTGCTCCTCCTGCACCAGGCCCCCTGCACTGCGAACAGCGATGTCTGCCCTGATGGATGCGACTATACAAACATCTCAGATGCTCTCAACGCCTCCGACCTTGGCGATACAATTACTGTCTACAGCGGGCTCTACCAGGACCCACTCCTCATATCAGAGAGGATCATCCTCCACGGCCAGGACGCCGGGGACGGAGCGCCGGTGCTCTCTCCAGAGAACGGACGGGTGATTCTGGGTGCCTCTGGCGCAGTCCTCAGGGGCTTTCAGATCGCTGCGCTGCTTGGCACCAGCGACAGTGCAGACGGCGAAATCGAGAGCTGCTCTCTTGAGGTGATCCTGCCTGCCACAGTCTTCCTAAACGACATCTCCAGCAGGAGCGCCGTCTGTTCCGATGAGGCAGCATCCTGGAACTCGACTGAAGAGATCACATATCAGTACAACAGCCGCATTCAACGAAGCCGGATAGGGAATTACTGGGCAGACTACAACGGAACAGACGAGGATGGCGATGGCATCGGAGACGAGCCTGTGATCCTCAACGACAACAATATAGACTATCATCCCCTGATATCTTCTGTGGACAGCTACAAGACATCTGACGAAGAGGAGCCGAAGGCCGGGCTGATTCAGGCCAATGTCGGCGAGCCCTTCACAATCACTCTCCCCTCTAACCCCAGCACCGGCTACACATGGACCTTTGACTACGATTATGTCCTTATCAAAGCAGAGCAGGCCGAGTTCGAGCAGACACCCGCCCGGAGCATTCGCATCGGCTCCGGCGGAAGCTCTGTCTTCATCTTCACACCAATTGCCCCAGGCAAGACGACAATTCGCTTCGTATACAAGCGCCCCTGGGAGAACATCGTTGCAGAGACCAGAGCCTATTATGTGGATATATCGGACTAGGAAGAGAGAAATGGTTTAGCAGGGCTTTTCTGCAGTCTGATCAAAGAGAGATCCTGGAAATGGTGACAATGGCCGAGATTGGTAGGATCAGGAAGAACGACACCACAGAGATCGTGGTCCAGAAGACAGAGTATCGCGGATCTGTCGGAATAGACGTCCGGGAGTATGTGACGAGCGAGAAGTACACGGGCTGGTCCAAGAATGGGGTCAGAATCCCTGTGGAGAAGTGGCCAGACTTCAAAGCCATACTCGACAGTGTGGATCTGGAGAAGAAAGCTGTAGAATAGAGGTCAGAGAGCTGAGATCAAGACAAAAAGACAAGGTTGGACTGTGCTAGAAGACGAAAGAGTCAAATTCGAAGAGGAATACCGCCAGTGGATCAGGCTCATGTCCCTGGATGCCGCCTGCAGGCTCACCTCATTGCCCCCTTCAGAGCAGGAGAGGCTCCTGGCGGCTTACCAGAAATATAAAGATCCTGGAAAGGTCTTTCGCGACATCTCCGCATGGGAGCGGCTGTGCGCTTTGGCTGGAAGCAGGATCTCCTCCTTTATAATAGTCGAGACCGACTGCATCTCCTTCTTTCCTTCAGCCGCCAGCCCATTTCCCGGAGCCCTCGATTATGCTGTGGCAATGAACCGCCGCCTCTTCTGCAACAAAAAGTGGTATCCGATCATCTCCTTTAACTCAGGCTACATCAGCAAGAGCAGCGACCGCCTGCTGGCCTATGCCTTCGAGCATGAGTTCGAGATGAGCCGCATCTACCAGGAGATCGTCTCTCCGGGCAATCTGATCACACCGGACAAGAAACGCGAGATAATGCTCTGCGCCGAAGAGGTCTCTGGAAGAAAGATCAGCATAAACCCGGATGAGCTGAGAGAAGACGAGAGACTCATGAACCAGCTCGCTTTGGCTTCACCTCTTCTTCCCAAGCCCTATTGCGAGATGGCTCTGCTCTATTACCTGAAAGCAAACCTCCCCCGCCTGGAAAGCTTCGGAATAATGAGCACAAGCCCCGAGGAGGAGGCCTTCGGCGAAGAGCTGGCAGCGGAGTTCTCAGGCTGGGAGGAGTTCACAATAGAGACTTACGATCTATTCGTTCGGGAGATGGCAGATCATTTGAGAGACACCAACAGGGGATACGTCTGAAGGGATTCGCCAAATGGCATGCTGCCAGGAAGTATTTATATAGTGATCACCGTCTATTCCTGGTCATTACAATCCTTAAGGAGATTTCAATTTGGCAAAATCCGATATCAAATCTGAGGCTGGTTCAGATTCAAATGCAGGGGCACAAAAGCCCGCGGCCCCTAAACCGGAGGTCAACATCGGCATGGTGGGCCATGTCGATCATGGCAAGACCACACTTGTCAAGTCCCTCTCCGGCGTCTGGACGGATCAGCACAGCGAGGAGGTCAAGAGGGGCATATCCATCCGCCTCGGGTATGCCGACGCCACATTTCGCAAGTGCCCGAGCTGTTCAGAGCCTGATGCTTATACAGTAGACGAGAAATGCTCACACTGCGGCGGCGAGACCGAGGTCTTGCGAACGGTTTCTTTTGTCGACTCGCCGGGCCACGAGACTCTGATGGCCACGATGCTCTGCGGAGCTGCGATCATGGACGGAGCAGTATTGGTCATATCGGCCAATGAGCCATGCCCTCAGCCCCAGACAAAAGAGCATCTTATGGCCCTTAACATCACTGGCATTGACAGGATAGTGATCGTCCAGAACAAGATAGATCTCATGTCGAGAGAGCAGGTGATGGAGCACTATCGCCAGATCAAGGATTTCGTCAAGGGAACTGTGGCGGAGAACGCTCCAATCGTTCCCATCTCGGCCCAGCAAAACCTAAACGTGGACATGGTAATTGAGGCCATAGAAAATACCATACCAACACCCCCCCGTGATACGGACAAGGCGCCTCTCTTGAAGATAGCCAGGTCATTTGACATCAACAGGCCCGGGACAACACCGGAATCGCTCAAGGGCGGAGTCATTGGCGGCTCTCTCAGCCAGGGGGTCCTTCATATCGGCGACAAGATAGAAATCTGCCCGGGAAGGCTGGTCGATTACGAGGGCAGGAAGCAGTGGATTCCAATCCAGACTAAGGTCGTGACGCTTCTGGCAGGAAAGCAGGTCCTGGATGAGATCGCTCCCGGCGGCCTCATGGGCGTAGGCACACAGCTCGATCCGATCATGACAAAGAGCGATGCCCTTGTGGGCCAGGTTGCGGGAGAACCGGGCAAGCTTCCTCCGGCGAGGACCTCGTTTACTATGAACATGCAGCTACTCGACCGCGTCGTTGGAGTCACAGACGAGTCGAGCGTCGAGCCGATCCACTCGAGCGAGCCCTTGATGCTCAACGTCGGAACTGCCACAACCGTGGGCGTCGTATCAAGCGCCAGGGAAAGCGGCAAGGTCCAGGTCCAGCTCAAGAGGCCGGTCTGCGCCGAGAAGGGAGACCGCGTGGCTGTCAGCAGGCGGATAGGCGCCAGATGGCGTCTGATTGGCGTAGGCACAATAACCGAGTAGCATGAAGGCTATCCCCGACGATGGCTCCGTTGTGATCTTAGATACCAATGCCTTGATGGTTCCAGAGCAGTTTGGGGTGGACATATTCGGCGAGCTGCTCCGCCTGGGATTTTCAAAGTGGCTCGTTCATGCATCGGTCCTTGGAGAGCTTCAGTCCCTGGCCAAGTCAGCCGGGAAGGGGCGAGATAAGATCGCTGCCAGGGTGGCACTGGGGCTCGCCGAGAGTTGCACGACAGTTGGAAGCGATGATTCCAATGCTGATCGCGCCATCGAGGAGCTTGCAGCGGAGAGTGGCGCTGCGGTCTTCACAAATGACAAAGCTCTAAAGAAAAGGTTATTTAGTAAAGGCATCACCGTAGTATACCTGCGCCAGGAGCGGTATCTAGAGGCGACGAAGAAGGAGTATTGATGTATAAGAGGATGAAGCTTAGGGGTGTGGCCAGGATAGAGCCTAGTCATCTGGGCGACCCCCTCCAAGCGGCAGTTGAGAAATCACTGCGCGATAAATACGAGGCAGTTGTTGACAAGTCGCTGGGTACCATAGTGGCTGTGCTCGAAGCGGACAATATAGGTGAAGGGCACATCCTGGCGGGAGACGGCTCAATCTACTACGAGGTCGACTTCGATGCACTCGTCTTCAAGCCTGAGCTGCAGGAGATTGTAGAGGGAGAGGTCGTGGAGATAGTCAAGTTCGGAGCATTTCTATCGATAGGTCCATTCGACGGCCTTCTGCATGTCAGCCAGATCACCAACGAGTATATATCATATGATGAGAAGAACGCGCGGCTGGTCAGCAAGGAGTCGAATAAATCACTCGGCGAGGGCGATCATGTCAGGGCCAGGATCATAGCCGTAAGCCTGAATGAGAAGGAACGAAGCGAGAGCAAGATAGGGCTTACGATGAGGCAGACGGGCCTTGGAAGGCTGGAGTGGCTCGAGGCCGACACGGCAGAAAAGGATAAAGCTGAGGCAGAGGCGAAATGACAGAGCAGGCTTGCAGAGAGTGTCGGAGGATAGTTGAGGGTCAGATCTGTCCAATCTGCAACTCGGGATCCCTGAGCAAGGACTGGAGCGGTTATGTCGTGATAATCGATCCCAAGGAATCGATCATCGCGCAGAGGCTGGAGATCACGCTCCCCGGCAAATATGCATTGAAGGTGCGTTAGATTTGCGTCTCCTTCTTCTGCCCGATGAGCTGAGATCCCTTTTAAAGGAGCCTTTGGGCAGGCTTTGCAGGGGCGAGGGCGAGACTTG
>JBFYLF010000107.1:0-8965 GCA_041305505.1 Methanothrix sp.
AGGCCCGACAAGAGCGGCTACCGCAGATTCAGGATCAAAGGCGTCGATGGGATAGACGACTTCGCCTCAATTGCCGAGGTCGTCCGCCGCCGCTACACCCGCCTGGCCGAGGAGGGACAGGATATGCCGGACCTGATCATCATAGACGGCGGCAAGGGCCAGCTCTCATCTGCTCTGACTGAACTTCAGAAGCTGCGGCTGAAGGTCCCAATAATCTCCCTTGCGAAGGGCCAGGAGGAGATCTACGCCCCCGGACTGAAAAGCCCTCTGGACATCCGAAAAGAAGAGAAGGCCTCGCTGTACGTCCAGGAGATCAGGGATGAGGCGCACAGATTTGCCATAGCCTACAACCGGCTGCTCCGAAAGAAGGCCATAGTGGAATAAAATCAAATATTAAAAATGAGATAAAAATCTATTTATCCAATAGCTCTCCCAGTATCTTCATGCCTTTCGTGTATGGAGGCATTCCGGATGTCAGAAGAACCACCCTCAGAACGTCCACGATCTCGTCCTTGGTGATCCCCAGCTCCTTCATCCCGCTCATCATCTGCTTCTTGGTGGCCCTCTCGTCGGATGCGGCAGTATTGATGCCTATGGCGATCAGCTTCTGTGTCTTGTAGTCGAGTACCTTGCCGGTATAGGCTGCCTCGTTCAAAGCAACAATTGCCTTATACAGATCGGGATATTCGCTCTTTGTCCTGGCCATTCCCTCTCCGAAAAAGACTTCTTCCTTCATAAAATCTCACCGATTATGCATTATCGTTGCTTGCAGTTATAGATTTCGTCCGCCGCCGGGCCAAAAGCGCCCGGCTGGCTTTGAAACTTCAGGTCGGGAAAAGATATTTGGACCTTTCGCGGTCTACTATTTCCTTTCAGGCAGGGGCAGGGATGAGAGGTTTACCTCACGCAGAGTGGGCCCTCTCATAGACGCACTAGTAGTGGGCAGCGACGAAGAGAGCGGCTTCCATTAGCGTGCAATCATAACAGAGCATTTAGCGTTCCTTACGACGTCCTCAGATACGCCGCCAAGAAGGAACCGTTGGACCCTTCCATAAGCCTTGCTGCCCATGACAATCAGATCCGCACCGATCTCATTTGCATATGAGAGTATCTTCGCGGAAGGATCTCCGTGAAGTACACGCGATTCGATATGCAAATCGCATCCTTTTAGATATTCATCAATTAGTCTCTTCTGATGCTCTTGGAACTCTCTTTCGCTTTGGTGCACTTCCTGAATCCCTACATCTGCCTCGGAGACAATCAGCTTTGGAAGACCTACAATGCTGATTACATGAATCTCCGCAGAGAAAGCAATCGCTATAGCAGAAGCTCTAGCTACTACCATCTCAGAGTAGTCCGAGGTATCAATAGAGACCACGATCCTCTTGATCCCATAATCTTCGACCCTTTCCATAATATTCACCTTTTTAACAATTAATAATGATCCTCTGCTATAAATTATAGCGCTGCAATATCCTCATATGATTTTTTATTTTGCATTCTCTTTTGGCACAAAGCGTTTGGCAATGAGAGTCGGAACTACGGCACTAAGGATTACAGCTATTATAGCAATGGAGAATTGAGTCTGGTCAAGAAATCCCAGATCCTTCCCTAAGGTAGCAGTTATCGTTCCAACGGTAAGCCCTGTAGAAAGAAGCATTGTTGAGAAGATTGGAGCCTCTGGAATCCATTTCTTATTGAAATAGTATGTCCCAATGAACTTAGACAGCATCTTGGCCCCCAGCAATCCCAAGATTATCCCGATATTCTGCACTACGGCTGGCAGAGAGATGAGCATGCCGGCTCTTACGAAGAACGCTGGAGATAGAAGAGAAAAAGTTACCGCTCTTGTTTTTGGAAGTATATCGCTATAGTCGTGAATGCAGTTTGCAAATACAAGACCTAAGACAAAAGCACCAAAAACGGCATGTAGCTTGCCAGCATCAGCGATGAAGGAGACTCCGAGCATAGCTGCAAATATGAACCTGAGTTCCAGCTCTACAGCTTTTTTGCCATAGCTGTCTACCAGGTATTCCAGTATCTTCGGAAGAACCAGAATCATGAAAGCAATTACAGCCAGAAATACAATAGTGTATAGGTTGAAACTAGGAGATATGAGGTTGATTCCTATTAGAGTCAAGATATCATTGACAAATGTTGCAGCAATTATCAGTTTGCTTGCCTTGAGATCCAGAAGTTCATACTCCAAAAGTACGGAATATACAACGGCTACTGATGTAGTAGTCAAGGCAAGACTCGCAGCCAGGGTGGCCAAAGGGGACCAGTCTGTAAATGTGGACAAGAAAACGACCTCGCCGATCAATGGCACGACGAAGGCCATGGTGCCTATGGTGAAGCTTTGCTTGGCACTGTTCCTCAGCAGATAGAGATCTACCTCGGCACCAGCCAGAAAAGTAAGCATCAAGCCGCCAAATGTGGCCAGGAAATCAAGCCACGGCTCTATCCCTATTCCCAGAAAGCTGCCAAGCACTATTCCTGCCCCGGCTTCAAGGATGGAGGAAGAAATTCTTAGCCTGATGCTCAGGATACCTGTTAGTACTACAACTACTGCGATTAAAGCAGTTGAATATAGATCTACTGCCACCTACTATCACTCCAGATTGTTCTAGTAGGTGTCATTAGCCTTTGAAGCGATTCAGGCTCACGCCTGGGCGGACCCCATCGCCCGATATGTGGTTGCGGTCTGCATAATGAGTTATAATGGTTTCCATCGGGTCCAGGAGATTTTGCTGAGCCTAACCGGAATGCTTTAATCCGAAATAGCCATAAATGAAACTGGTGGTGATGGAGTCCACCCAAAAAAACCGCCAGGTGGCTGATGACTCCTGTAGAGGATGTACATCATGCCGGATATTCAGTCACTTATCCATTACATCGAGGAAAGGCGGATTCAGGATGATAGCACAAGCGGCTACTCATTCGTGAGAGATCTTCAGCCAACTATACGGGACACTTTTTTCGCCTTAGCCTGCCTCAAAATAATAGAGGCAAACTCGCCTGATGGCGAGGTCGTTCGTTTTCTATCCCGGTACGACAATTTCGACTTTAACGGTGCTTACTATGCCATCAAGTGCTTGAAACTGGTCGGGGCGAAGGTGGAATTCCAGGATGGAATGCTTCAGTGGTCCTATGGTGCAGATGAGCAGATAAAGCCCTGTTCCATTCCCAGTACACCTATCATTCGCTATTTCAAATATGATTTATATGGGGCGTATGGCTCAAGCATATTCTCTTCATCCCTCAGTGCAGTCCTCAAGCGCATAGAGCTAGATAGCAGAAGCATGGTTAATGGTTTGGTTAATTCGGCCCTTGCTCTTCTAGATATGGGTGGTCGCCAGGATCTTATGAGTACATATATGGCCTTAGAGATTTTGAATGCAATTGAGAACCGAGGCCATCCCATAGCTTTGTCATCCTCTTATGTCGAACAAATATCTGGCTTCCTCAAACGCTGCACAACCAGAAAGGGATATGTAGGCAATCCCACATCCAACTCAGTGACGCTTGAGAGCACTTATGCCGGCCACAGGATAGCTCAGTATTTAAAGAATCCAGATCCCTTAGGCATTGGATCTTTTATAGACTCTCTTCAGAATGAAAACGGTGGTTTCAGGGGGTCGCAGTTCGGTGGCATATCAACCTTAGAATCTTGCTACTTGGCGATAAGCACTATATCTGATATTTCTTGAAAATCGAGATTAATAGGCATCATAACCTCAAATTGCACGCAAAATGGGCAAGGAGTAAGGAACAAGGAGCAAGCTCCTAAATTCCAAGACACGATTAAGGTGGTATTTTACTTCTTTGCCGCCTTTTTGTCGTTTATGACGCACAGTGGCCCCCTCAGATAGACATACCAGTATAACGCAGCCACAAACAATGCCGCTCCAACGATATTGCCCAGCGTCACAGGCACGAGGTTGGTTATAAAGAAGTTATACCAGCCATCTCCACCAACTAGATTGGTGGTGGCTATGCTCGCTGTAGCCAGCTTCTCGGCTATGATCGGATTGTTGGCTGCAAAGATTCCCAGAGGGATGAAGAACATATTGGCCACGTTATGCTCAAAGCCGATCGTCACGAATGCCATGATCGGAAACCAGCAGGCAAAGATCTTGCCGATCACATCTTCAGCGCCGATGGCTAGCCAGACCGCCAGGCAGACAAGCCAGTTACAGCCTATCCCCCGGAGGAATGCAGTTGTGAAGTCCAGGCTGCACTTGGTGTTGGCAACAGTCGCAGCCCAACCAGCCCAGGGAAGGTTATCGAAAAATCCGCATTGATACGCCAGAAAATAGGCCACAAATATAGATCCTAAGAAATTTCCCACAAGGACCAGCGACCAGTTCTTGAAGAGACCCTTGATGCTGGCCTCGCCGTTGAGGACGCTGATGGGTGCGAACATGCAGTTTCCTGTGAACAGCTCTGAGCCGCCGATCACAACCAGCATCAGACCCACAGGAAAGACCGCACCGGCAGCGAATTTGACCAGGCCTGCCGGGAGAGCAATCTTCCAGACGGCACCGTCGGGGCCCGTGATGGTGCCGTTGGACAGCCCACCGGCAACGATCTCGCTCAGGAGCGCTCCAAAGGCTATGTAGGCCCCGGCCAGGAATCCTAAAACCAGGAGCTTGCCCCAGGTCATATTGCATTTAGTGCATCCGGCGGCAATGGCCGCCTTGGCGATATCAGCAGGAACTTTGAATGCCATCGTCAATTTCTCCGAGATGGGACATGCAATCCCGTAATCGAAGTAAAAGGATTTCGGTTGCGCAATAAATTAAGAAGAATTATGAAAAGACATGAAAAACTATGAGGAATAAGCCTTCAAAAGAGAAAAAAGATAAATTGTTCAGGCACCTGCAATCTTGCAGCTTCCTTCCTCGTGCTCGATCTCGGAGGGACGCCCTCTCTTGGCAGGATTAAAGCTCTTCTTCTGCTTGCAGTCCATGAGCTTATGCCAGTTATCCCTCTCCCATATGTTGAAGGATTTGTCCTCTTCTGGAATGAGCTGCCGCAGCCTCAGCACCAGCCCGTCCCAGTTAATGGAATGTCCGGAGAAGTCCGGTCCGTCAACGCAGGCGAACTTCGTCTCTCCTTCAACCTCAACCCTGCAGGCCCCGCACATGCCTGTTCCATCCACCATTATCGGTGTCAGGCTGACGATGGTCTCAACCCCCTTTGATTTGGAGGCCTCTGAAGATACCTTCATCATGAATGGACAGCCGTGAGCGAAGATCCTGTCTATCTTTGCCGCAGCCCGTTACCACATGAACCTCATCGCTGTGCTCCTTGAGTCTGTCCGCCCAGAAGATGAAATCCGGTCCCCGACCTTCTACCACCGTTATGACATAGTTGCCCTTCTCCTTGAGGGCCTTGATGAGAGGAAGAGTCGGCCCGACGCCAAAGCAGCCGCAGGCGCAGATGACCCTCCCGAAGTTTTCGATCTCCGTGGGCTTTCCCAGGGGTCCGGCCACATTTGCCACGCACTCTCCTTCTTTCATCGTCGAGAGCTTGGCTGTGCTGGTTCCCAAAACATAAAAGACTATATCAACTGTCCCCTCTTTTTCATCCCATCCGGCGAGGCCCATTGGCACTCTCTCCCCGCGCTCGTCAGCCCTTATGATTATGAACTGGCCCGGCCTGGCAGTGCTGGCAACTTTAGGAGCCCGAAAGCTCATATGGATGATATTGGGAACAAGGGTCTCGTTCTTGACTATCTCGTACATCTCTATTCTCCTTTTATCTTGCCAACCTTCACGGCACAGACCTTAAGCTCCGGTATCTTTGCCACCGGGTCCAGGGCTGGGTTGGTTAGAACATTGGTCGGCGTCTCTGAAAAGTGGAATGTCATGAAGACCACGCCAGGAGGTGACTTCTCAGTAGTCCTGGCTCTGGCCCTGAGGCTGCCGCGCCTGGATTGAACTGCGACGATCTCGCCGTCTTCAATTCCGAGCGCGCAAGCGTCCTCTGGATTGATCTCGACCAGCTCCTCGCCTCGCAAAATGTTGAGGTCGGCTACCTTGCGGGTCATTGTTCCTGTGTGATACTGGCAGAGGACTCTGCCTGTTGTGAGGATCAGAGGATACTCATCGTCCGGAAGCTCCATGGAAGGCCGATAGTCTACGACATTGAACTTGCCCTTGCCCCTTGTGAACTGGCCCTTATGAAGATACACAGTTCCGGGATGATCGGGCGTCGGACAGGGCCATTGCAGCCCATCGCCCTCCAGACGATCGTAGCTTATCCCGCCGTAGCTTGGTGCCAGGGATGCGACCTCGGCCATGATCCTTCCCGGATCGGCATAAGAGAACTTATCTTTGTAGCCCATGAGGCCAGCAAGATCGCAGAGGATACTCCAGTCGGCCTTTGACTCTCCAACCGGCTCCAGGGCTTTTCTGATCCTCTGAACCCGCCGCTCAGTGTTTGTGAATGTCCCGTCCTTCTCAAGGCTTGATGTAGCGGGCAAGACCACATCCGCCAGGGCTGCAGTCTCGGATAAGAAGATGTCCTGGACCACAAGGAAATCCAGGGTCTGGAGAGCCTGGATCACATGGCTTGAGTCTGGATCGCTGATCACCGGATTTTCGCCCATGATGTACATGGCCCTGATGGAGCCACTTAAGGCTGCGTTCATCATCTCGACGACGGTCAGGCCCGGCTTCTCGGGAATAGCAGCTTCCCAGGCCTTCTCGAACTTGGCTCGCAGATCCGGATTGATCACAGCCTGGTAGGCAGGCAGCAGGTTAGGCAGAGCCCCCATGTCGCAGGAGCCCTGGACGTTATTCTGGCCTCTAAGGGGATTTATGCCCGATGATGGCTTGCCGATGTTTCCTGTCATCATTGCAAGGTTTGCAAGGGTGAAGATATTGTCAACCCCATGAGAGTGCTGGGTGATCCCCATTGAGTAGATGATCGATGAGGGACCGAACTTGGCATAAAGCCTTGCAGCCTCGCGGATCCGGTCAGGCTCGACGCCTGTGATCCTGGAGGCATCGGATGATGAGAGCCGCAGGAGGGAGTCCTTGAACTCAGGGAATCCTTCGGTCCTCTGGGCTATGAACTCCTCGTCGATCAGATCCTCCTCCAGTATGACCCGGCACATCTCCAGGACGAGGGGCACATCCGTTCCCGGAGTCTGCCGAAGCCATATGTCTGCATTCTTGCATAGATCGATCCAGCGGGGGTTGGCAACTATTATCTTGGCCCCCCTCCTCTTCGCCTCCTTGATCTTGAGGGCAATAACAGGATGCTGCTCACTAGTATTGGAGCCTATGATGAAAATGCAGCCTGCCCCGCAAAGCTCAGCTATGGAGTTCGTCATTGCTCCGCTGCCAAAAGCGAGAGCCAGGGCGGAGACGGTCGAGGCGTGGCAGAGCCTTGCGCAGTGATCTACGTTATTGGTCTGCATCACTATCCGGGCGAACTTCTGGGCCAGGTAGTTCTCCTCGTTGCTGCACTTGGCCGAGGAGAGGAAGGCAAAGCTGTCGCCTTTATAATTCTGCAGTCTTCCTGCAATCAGATTCAGGGCCTCATCCCATGTTGCACTCTCCAGTTTGCCGTCTCTTCGGATAAGGGGCACAGTCAGCCTCTCCGGGCTCGACACGAAGCCGAGTCCGAAGCGTCCCTTGACGCACAGCTGCCCTGAATTTGGCTGGCAGTCTCTCTTGCCCCTCACCCGGACCAGGCTGTTGTCCAGGACACCGACCTCAATCTGGCAGCCGACTCCACAGTAGGGGCAGATCGTTGATACAGTCTTCTCCGGCCTCTGCCATTTCTCAAACCGGGCATAGAGGGCGGCTGTCGGACAGACATCCACACAGGCCCCGCAGAACTTGCAGTCCGAGTCCTGGAGGCACTCCGGGCCTATCCAGTGCATCCGATGGAAATCGGGATGGCTCGCCAGAACGCCTTCGCCGCGCACCTCCTGGCAGACCCGGATACACCGGCCGCAGAGGATGCACAGGTTGTAATTTCGATCAAAGAAAGGCTCTCGGAGGACTGGCAAATTTCTGAAGGCAATGTCATATCTGATCCTCTCCAGACCGACGAAGCGCACGGCCTCCTGAAGCTCGCACTCCCCGTTCTTCGGGCAGTACTTGCAGCCGACGGTCACAGGGAACCTTCTCATGCACTCTCTCAGGTCGCCGCACTCATCTTTTCTCTCGCAAAATAGGCAGCTCGTGGGGTGGTTGGTCAGAGCGAGAATCATCTCAAGGGTGTGCCTTCGCATCTCTTGAAGCTCTTCTGTTGCCGTCTCCACCTCCATGCCTTCTTTGGCTGGAGTATTGCAGGCGGTGGGATAGAAGTCCAGACCCTTTACAGAGACGATGCATAACTTGCAGGAGCCTATGGGCTTGAGGTCCGGATGATCGCACAGTGCCGGCACATAAGATCCGGCCTTGCGGGCTGCATCCAGAATGCTGGACCCTTCGGAAACCTCAACCTCTTTGCCATCTATAATGAGCTTAATCGCCGACATGATCCACCCGTGCCTGAGAATGGTGAGGATTAATTGTATTAGTAGGTTGCTCTGGCTTTCTCGCTTCGCACTTTGGGCTGCTGGCCAATTGACTCTGCTTCGTCTTTTATCAATTGATCTTCTCGATCCTTATGGCGCATGCCTTATACTCCGGAGTCTTTGCCTGGGGATCAAGAGCTGCATTGGTGAGAAGGTTCGTAAGGACATCCCTGTAGTGGAAGGAGAGGAAGGCCACGCCGCGCATCGACCTGTCGGTGATCCTTGCCTTTGTCCTGACCTGGCCACGCCTGGAGAGGACCAGAACAGTTTCTCCGTCCTCAACATCAAGCTCATTTGCATCTGCAGGGCTTATCTCAATTGCCTCCTCCGGAGATATCCACATGATCCCGCTGGAGCGCCGTGTCATGGAGCCGCAGTTGTAATGCTCTCTCCTTCTGCCTGTGGTGAGGATCAATGGGTAGT
>JBFYLF010000108.1:0-5217 GCA_041305505.1 Methanothrix sp.
AGGGGAGAGCTTCAGAGGTCTGATATCATCCAGGCCCTCGAAAGACTTGAGAAGAAGCCTGCGAAGGTGCCGGAGGTCTACGAGAGCGTGGCGGAAAGAGGCTATGCGGGAGTCTGCGAAGAGTGTCCTTTCAGGCCTCTCTTCTACGCCCTGGCCCGAGCGGATGCGCCAGTGGCAGGGGATGCCGGCTGCGCTATTCGCGCCACCCGGAAGCCCTTCTCATCGGTTGATGTTGTCTATGGCCTTGGGTCGGCAGCAGCCGTCGCCTCAGGATTCTCAGAAAAAGGCATAGCTCTGATGGGAGACTTTGCCCTGGCCCACTCGGGCCTGGCAGGGCTTATCAATGCCGTCTGGCAAAAGCGTGATGTTCTGGCGATAATCCTCAAGAACGATGTTGCTGCCATGACCGGCGGCCAGGAGGCGCCGGACCTCACCGGCCTGCTTGAGGCACTGCTGCCCACTCGCCGCCTGGATCTGCCAGCATCAGAGGATGAGGTCGAGGCTTTGATTGGCGAAGAGCTGAAACGGAAAGGGGCCTGTGCCATTGTTGCCAGTGGCAGATGCGTGAAGAGCGCATCCGGGAATTGAAATCCTTAAAAAATCAGAGCGTCTCTCTATCCTTTTCCACCAGTCCCAGAACATTGAGCAGCCCTAGCAGGTTCTCCCTTGAGAGAGCGCCATCTGAGACCTTCTTCAATACCTCTTTGGCATTGAAGGCCACGCCTAGACCCGCATTCCTGATCATCAGGCAGTCGTTGGCTCCGTCTCCCACAGCCACTATGCTCTCAGGGCTGATATTCTCGAGATCCGCCAGCTTGTAGATTATCCGGCCCTTTCCCTCGGCATCTATGATATCTCCTTTGATCTCACCTGTGAGGTAGCCGTCCTTGATCAGAAGCTCATTGGCAAATGTGTAGTCGAATCCCAGCCGCTCCTTGAGGACATCTGTAAAATATGTAAATCCGCCGCTGATTAGTGCGATCTTGTAGCCTACCTGTTTTAGGTGATGGATCAGCTCCTCGGATCCGGGTGTGAGCTGAAGGTCGGATGCTATCTCATCGAGGGTGCTCTGGGGCATTCCCTTGAGCAGGCGGACCCTCTGGCGAAGTGACTCCTTGAAGTCCATCTCGCCGTTCATGGCCCTCTCGGTTATCGCCTTAACCTGCTCGTCCACTCCTGCAAATCCTGCCAGCTTGTTGATGATCTCGAAGTCGACTATCGTCATGTCCATATCAAAGACTATAAGCCGCTTCTCCTTGCGGGATCGGCCCAGATCCTGGATCACCACATCAAGGCCCAAAAGCTCGCAATCCTTCTTGAATTTGGCCTTGCAGTCGTCCTTATAGCAGTCTGAGAAGTCCATGAGAAACTCAATTGAGATGAGATCGCCCCTGGCGGTGACCGATGCCCTCTCGATATTGATCTCATGCCCGGCTGCGGCATTTGAGACATCGCGAATGATGCCCGGCCTGTCTTTGGCAAGAATTGTGACCACATTCAGGCACTTCTTCGACCTGCGCCTGCCCCTGAATTCTTCGAGCGGCAGAATATTGAACTTTATGCCGAGGCATTCGACATTTCTCTGCAGCCACGCCTCAAGCTCTCCAGCGGTCAGCCTTGCATTGGCAAAGTCGGCAACAACGGACATGACGAAGGTGCCCTGCATCACCCTCTGATCCATGTCCACGATATTCACATTCTGCCTGGCGGGCTCATCGAGTATATCGCGAATCAGACCCGGCCTGTCTCTGCCCAGGAATGAGATGACCCAGAGATCGTCGTTCAGAAAGAGCAATCCCCCTTTTGCTGCAGTTGCATCAGGGGACTGCCTGGTTATTCAAGCCTAAATAGTTTTTCGAAGCGACGGGCGTTTTTTTAGAAAAGCAAAGGTTATGAGCTTCGAGGGGCTTTAAAGAGAGCATGCTCCAATCGCTCATGATCATCAACGGAGAGGATGTGCCACTTGAGAGAGGAGGCGGCAGATCCGAAATCATATACAACCCGGCAGATGGAGAGCCTGTGGCAGAGGTAGCAGTTGGAGGCCGCCAGGACGCGAGGCTCGCCCTCCAGGCTGCCAGGCAGGCTTTTCCCGGCTGGTCCCATGCTGCAAGCTCGCAAAGGGCTGACATCTTGCATGATGCAGCCGATCATGTCAGAAGCCAGGCAGAGGAGATCGCAAGGCTGCTGACTTTGGAGATGGGAAAGCCCATCAAGAACTCCAGGATGGAGGTCATGTCAGCTGCCGATGTCCTCGATTATTATGCTGAAGAAGGAAAGAGGAACTTTGGAGATTGGATGTCTGGCCCTCGCAGTCGGAGCATTGTTATGCGCCAGCCGCTGGGAGTCGCTTCCCTGATCACACCCTGGAACTATCCTGTGGACCTGCTGGCCTGGAAGGTGGCTCCCTGCCTTGCCGCTGGCTGCACATTCGTCTCCAAGCCGCCGAGCAAGGCACCCCTCGCAGCCACGGCCTTTGTCCGGGCCGTCTGCGATGGAGAACTTCCCGCCGGAGCAGCCAATGTGGTTCACGGCCCCGGAGGCGAGGTCGGCTCGGAGCTTGTCGAGAGTCCAATCTCCCGAAAGATAGCCTTCACAGGCGAGACGGCTACAGGAAGGGCAATCATGGCCTCTGCCGCGTCTCACATCAAGCGGGTCTCCCTTGAGCTTGGAGGCCAGTCGCCTTTCATCGTCTGCGCCGATGCCGACATCAAGGCAGCAGCGGCATCTGCAGCCCAGAGGGCCTTCTCTAATATGGGCCAGATCTGCATAAGCGTCAACAGGATATATGTCGCCGATGAGGTGGCCGAGCCATTCACAGAGGAGCTGCTCGCACAGGCGAAGCGGTTTAGGATCGGAAACGGCCTCGACCCGGATGTGGATTTGGGGCCCATGTTCAGCAGGGAGCAGAGGGAAAAGACCAAGGTGCATGTTGCAGATGCCATTGGCAAAGGGGCGGAGCTTCTCACCGGAGGCCGGGAGCCTGAGGGCGCGGCCTACGAGAGGGGCTATTTCTTCGAGCCCACGGTCTTATGCAGGGCTGATCACTCCATGAGGGTCATGAGGGAGGAGACATTCGGGCCCGTGGCTCCGGTCATGAGATTCGAGACGCTTGATCAGGCCATAGCTCTCGCAAACGACAGCGAATACGGCCTGGCAGCCTACGTCTTCACAAATGACCTCAAGACTGCTCTGCGGGCGGCTGAGGGCCTTGAGGCCGGTGGGATCGGAGTTAATGTGAACAACGTGGTAGACCTTCAGGCGCCATTTGGCGGCTGGAAGGAGAGCGGCCTTGGAAGGGAATTGGGCCGCTGGGGGCTTGAGGCATATCTTGAGACAAAGCACATACGAATCGGGATGTGATTGGCATCATTGGATTTTCAGGATCTCTCTTTGGGAAAAGGCTTAATTCACTCCGGATACATTGGAGAATCCCGATGATGAGGTCAATATTTTGTCTGACAGTCGCCATCCTGGCCCTGGCAATGGCAGGCTGCCTCTCGCCTTCGGAGGAGATAGGCGCCAGCAAGGTTCTGCTCAAGACCAGCATGGGCGACATCACGATTCAGCTTTACTCTGATATGCCTATAACCGCCGGCAACTTCCGAAAGCTCGTCGAGGAAGGATTCTATGACGGCGTGATCTTCCATCGGGTCATTGACGGCTTTATGATTCAGGGTGGAGACCCAACGGGAACAGGCGCAGGCGGGCCAGGCTACACAATTGATGACGAATTTACCGACCACAACAGAAACTTCAGGGGCACAATCAGCATGGCCAATTCCGGGCCGGATACAGGCGGCAGCCAGTTCTTCATAAACCTCGTCGACAACAACTATCTGGATGGCATGCATCCGGTCTTCGGAAAGGTAATCGAGGGAATGGATGTGGTCGATGCAATAGGCAGGGCTGCAACGAACGCTACCGACAGGCCGCTAAGCGAGGTTCGGATCATCGAGGCCAGGATCATATCTTGATCTCAATCCACCTTCTTTAGGCCGATATCTGCAAGATTAGGGAAAGTTTAGCATAAAAAGGATTTGATGAAAATGACAGAGAGTACTACTTCCGAAGCAGTCAAGGTGCTGCTCAAGACCAGCATGGGCGAGATCACATTGGAGCTTTATAGCGATATGCCTATAACATCCGGCAACTTCCGAAAGCTCGTAGAGAAGGGATTTTACGACGGCACAATCTTTCATCGCATCATAGACGGCTTCATGATTCAGGGAGGAGACCCGACAGGCACAGGCCGGGGCGGCCCAGGCTATGCAATCAAGGACGAATTCACCCTGAAGAACAGGAACGACCGAGGCACCATAAGCATGGCCAACGCAGGGCCGAACACAGGCGGCAGCCAGTTCTTCCTCAATCTCGTCGACAACAACTACCTGGATAAGGCTCATCCTGCTTTCGGAAAGGTTGTGGAGGGCATGGATGTGGTCGATGCTATGGGCAAGGTTAAGACCGGAGCTATGGACAGGCCGGTCAAAGAGGTCAAGATAATCGAGGCCAGGCTGAAGTAGCTTTATCTCCAATTAGCTACCTGCAAAAAGCCCTATGCCAGAGCAGAAGGCCCGCCGCAATGTGATAGCCGCATCGGAGATATCTCAGTACGCCTACTGCCCGATCTCCTGGCGCCTGTTGAGATCCGGAGCGCCGATGCAGTCTGACCGCCTGGAGAGGGGAACTGCCGAGCACGAACGAAAGGGAGGCAGGCTGAGGCTGATTGGGCAAAGGGAGAGGCTGGCTGGCAGATTCAGATTGATCAGCATTCTGTCGGCATCTGCCGCAGCTCTTCTCCTCGGATGGATCTTATGGACACATCTATGATCTCATTTTCATTGATTCTTCTGCTCATCACCCTCTCCACCCTCTCTCTAATTCTATCAAAGAAGGAGTCATCTTCAGCCAGGTCCATGCGCCTGGAGGATGGTGTCCCTGATGGTGATGTGATCTACTCAGACCTCGACCGCCCGGCCTCTGCTCTGCACTCCCGCACTCTCGCCATCTCTGGCAAGCCCGACTACATTGTGAAGTCCCGGAACAATAGCCTGATTCCTGTAGAGATCAAGAGTGGCCATGCCCAAAAGCCGTACCAGGGCCACATACTGCAGCTTGCAGCGTACTGCTTTCTGGTGGAAGAGAACTACAAAAAGCCGGTTTCCTATGGAATCATAGTCTATTCGGACGGAGTCCAGCATAAGGTGAGATTCGATA
>JBFYLF010000109.1:0-4474 GCA_041305505.1 Methanothrix sp.
GGCTATCAGGTCTGCACGGAAGTCAGAGGATGCCCTCCTGCTCCGGCGAGAAGGTTTCACGAGCGGCTTTCGTATACCGGCGATGCTAGCTGGCTTCCAACTGGCTCCATATGCCTCACGTTTTCAGACAACTACAAATGGATTGTTCACGACTTCTGGATCGATCGCTATCCCATTTTTGTTGGAAAGGGCAATTGCCTGCCGATAGAATTGATCCGATGCTATTATGCAGACTACTACCACATAATTGGGACGTCTCTTGTCATGTCTGTGCCAAGAGCGGAGGTGATCAATATCAGACCAACACCTCTGATATGTACCCAGGATCAATGCCGGCTTTATTAACTCGAATTCTCCAGCGCCAGCACAGTCCAGTTGTATTCGAGAGGGCAGAGCCAGTTGTATGAGGATTCATTATCAGGCATCCTCTGCCAGCCTTCCGGCAGAGAGCTGTTCGAGGCATCTTTGACAAAAGCGCATTCATGAGTCAAATCATTCTTAACCATATTCAGGCAGTTGCCAGATGCTCCTGAGTGCCCCTTTGTGCAGCAGCGCTCGATCTCAAAGCCCGTGCACCTCCCCTCTACTAAAACCGTCCTGTAGCCCTCCGGACAGGATGCCTCTCTTCCCAGAATCACCCATCCAAGAGGAGGCACGCAGTCCATGCATTCGTCTCCAGGAAGAAAGCTCGCACACTGCATGGATTCATTGTTGACGATCGTCTGCATAGGCAGCGGAGCTGATAAAACAAGCTCGACTTGCATGAAGATTAATACGGCAAATCCGAGAGCAAACCCAAACCCAAGATTTCTCATAGAGAATTATCCATCGACCAAGGGTAAATCCTTTGCTAAAACAGGAAATATCATTCTCATTTCCACATAGCCCTGATCAAAAGCCAGACGAAAGAGGGATGTACTACCATTGCCAGATCTGAATTTCATGCGCACATTCATCGTCGTGGGCCACAAGGCCACAACGTCTCCCAATTTCTCTCTAGATGACATCCCCGGCACCTCAGGCCGCCTGGACATACTATGCAGGGCCGTCACAGCCGCTTTTGTAGTATCTCACGGCATCCGAAAGGATGCATGCGTCTACTTGATACTTCTGGGCGGAGAAGAGCCCAAGACGATTCAGCTCCGGGGAGAGACGCTTCGCCATCTCAATCCGGACGAGCGGACAACTGCCGCCCTGCTCAAGAAAGCCCTGGCAGTTCCAGCCACACAGGATTGGAGCATGTCCACATCAGGAATATTTGTTCGCCAGAGTGGCCTTGAAGGGCTTCTATCAGATCTCAAGGAGAAGAGGCTTGTTTACCTTCGTGAGGACGGAAGAGACATTCGAGAGACGGATGTCAGAGGCCTTGCCCTTGATGCTGCCTTCATCCTCGGAGACCACACAGGCATGACTGAAGATGAGGAGAGACAAATAGACCTTGCCAATGCCGAGAGGCTCTCTCTGGGAAGCACAAGCCTTCACGCCGACCACTGCATAGTAATCTTGAACTGGATCCTTGATACCTGCTCGATTATGCCCGGATGATCTTTGGGCCTCTGTCAAGATTCTATGATCTGTTCATACTCTGCTGAAAACCCCATTAGATCGGAATCGGATGGAGCACATATCTTAAAAATACTACAATTGCGAATCCAGCCACCAAAAGGTTTTTCGTCAAGTCCGTCCACAATAAAATGACTTGGAGAGTGCTGGATTTCGATGACAGATTCGCCAAAAGAGGAGGTTCGCCTGTATTTTCGTTCAGCGGCCGTTCTGGCTGCCACAATCGCGCTGCTTCACCTGGCAGTTCTGATTTTTGGCGAGGGCGATCAGGCCCTCCTTCCTGTCAAAGATGGATTTCTGATATCAAGCAGCATCCTTGCCGCTGCTGCAATGCTCTATGCTGCGCATCACTCTTCGGGCAGGTCGAGGCTGGCCTGGATGGTCTTCGCCGCTGCCATATTCTTCAATACCATCGGTGAGACGCTATGGGCTGCGATCGAGGTGCTGCAGCGCGAGAGTCCATTTCTTTCAGGAGCTGACATCGGCTACCTGATCTTCTATCCCCTATTTGCTCTGGGCATATTTCTCCTGCCCGAGGAGCCTTTCACACCCCGCGAGAAAGTCAAGCTTCTGCTGGATGCTGCCATCGTGATAATATCCGTCACACTGGTCTTCTGGGTCCTGTTAATAGCCCCTCTTATAGTCTCAACAAAGGTATTCGATCTGGAATTCCTGGTCTCACTCTCCTACATACTTATGGATCTTCTGCTCTTCTTCGCCCTGGTAGAGCTGCTCTTCAGGAAGCTCTATTCAAAGGAGCAGGGTCCAATCCTGCTTCTTGCTCTTAGCATAGCTGTGATGATACTCTCGGACACAATCTTCTTCATCCAGGTCCAGGAAGGTACATTCATCTCAGGCAGTCTGCTTGACATCGGCTGGTCTTCAAGCTGCCTGCTCATGGGCCTGGCGGCAATCCTTCAGGTGAACGCTCCTCAATTGGATGGATCGAAGCAGCCTGTCGCCTCTCAGAGAAGAAGGTCAAGCTGGACCTATAACCTTCCATTCCTCGGGATAAGTGCTGTATTCCTGCTCTTCGTCTGGGGGCAGGATTTCATCCGTCTCATCAACTATTCAGCGGTCACAGCCACATTCGGAATTCTCATCGCCCTGATGTTCGTCCGACAGAAGATGATCTTCGACGAGAGAGACGAGCTGCTGGCTATGACAATGTCTGAGATAAACGAGCGAAGACGGGCTGAAGAGGATTTGCAGAGGGCCAAGGAGAACGCCGAGTCGGCCACAAAGGCAAAGACCGAATTTTTGGCCAACATGAGCCATGAGATAAGGACGCCGATGAATGCCATAATAGGCATGACGGGCATTCTGCTCGATGAGAAGCTGACAAGCGACCAGAAGGAGTACGTCGAGATCATAAGAAGCAGCGGAGACATGCTTCTATCCATAATCAACAACATCCTGGATTTCACAAAGATAGAAGCAGAGAGGATAGAGCTTGAGAAGCAGCCCTTCGATCTAGAGAGCTGCATTGAAACCTTCATTGATATGGTAGCGGCTGATGCCTGCAAGAAGGGACTTGATTTGAAGTATGATCTGGACGATAGAATACCGGCTGCTGTCATTGGCGATCCGGCCAGGATCAATCAGGTTCTGATCAATCTTCTCAATAATGCAGTGAAGTTCACAGAAAAAGGGTCGATAATAGTATCAGCCTCCTGGCGCGCCGTCAAAGATGGCGTCCATGAGATTCATTTTGCAGTGACAGATACGGGAATAGGCATTCCCGAGGATAAGATGCAGCGGCTCTTTCACCCGTTTAGCCAGGCAGATGCTTCAATGGCTCGCAGATACGGCGGAACTGGCCTTGGGCTTGTGATAAGCAAGAAGCTGACTGAGCTGATGGGCGGAAGGATGTGGGTTGAGAGCCTTGTGGGCCGAGGCTCGACATTTCATTTCACAATTTTGGTCGAGCCCGCCCTCTCAAAGCCAATTGAGATCGACAAACACCCGCCAAGACAAGAGCAGAAAGAGGACAGCAATGGCGACTTTCGAATTCTCTTGGCAGAGGACAACCTCGTCAACCAGACTGTCACAAAGAGGATGCTTCAAAAGCTCGGATACAGGGCTGATGTGGCAGCCAACGGACTGGAGGTCTTGGAGGCTCTCGCCCGTCAGCATTACGATGTCGTGTTGATGGATGTTCAGATGCCAGAGATGGACGGCTTGCAGGCCACGAGGGAGATACGCAGGAGATATAACTGCAGTGACAGGCCTGTGATCATAGCCATGACAGCTATGGCATTAAAGGGAGATCAGGAGATCTGTCTGGCCACAGGCATGGACGACTACATAAGCAAGCCGGTCAAGCTTGAGATGCTCAAAGCCGCGCTTGATAAGGTCAGCGGCAAGACCTGTCGGCAATAGCTCGATATTCTCGTTATCGCATCTCCTTTGAAAAAACTGCTGCCATCCCGCCCCGACTCCCTAGTCCATGACTAGATCTTGATCTTTACTCCAAAAAGCCTCTCGAACTTCTCGTACTTGGCCCTGGCCCTATAGAGGTTTTGCTTTGTATAAGGCTGCCCGCTCTGGCAGGCCATCATGTCTCTGATCTCGGCCTTTGTGAAGACAGCCTCGAGCTTCTCTTTGGAGATCGAGGAGATGTCGCTGTCCTCTCTGAAGATCTCAAGGCCGCAGTCTTCGAGCCAACGCCACCCTCGATCGTATTGCATCAGAACGATGTGGCCGTTTGAGCAGATTGCACAGACCAGCCAGCAGCTATCAGTGCTGTGATAGGCCAAGCTGAAGAGCTCTGAATCGCATCGGCTGCAAAAGCCGACCATATTCCGGTCAAAAGAGACCGGCTCCAGCTTCCGCTCGCCGATATAAAGGATGCGGCTCTTCTCCTCGATCCGGTTCATCTCTGGGCAAGGACGTCTGCCATGCTGTAGAT
>JBFYLF010000109.1:4483-9589 GCA_041305505.1 Methanothrix sp.
CAACCCAGGCCGCAGCCCGAACAGCTCCGCTAGCAAATGCCGTTCTGCTGTGCGCCTGGTGCTTGATCTCGAGCCTTTCGCCCGGCCCCGCCAGGAGAACAGTGTGGTCTCCCACTATGTCGCCAGCCCTCACAGCATGAACTCCGATCTCCTTTTTGCGCGGCATGAGCCCCTGCCGGCCATGGACGATCTCCTTTTCGCCAAGAGCCTTTGCTATAGCCTCAACCGTGGCCAGTGCCGTGCCGCTTGGCGCATCCTTCTTTTGATTATGATGGGCCTCGATCACCTCGATGTCATAGTCCTTGAGTGCCAGGGCAGCTTCTGCCACAAGCTTCCAGAAGACATTGACTCCCAGGCTGAAGTTTGGAGATATAACAGCGGCCACATTCCCCTCGATGGCTCTTCTCATCTGGTCCTGCTGCTCGGCTGTGAAGCCCGTCGTTCCAACGACCAGGTCCACGCCCATATTGGCAGCAGTGCATACATTCTCGACCGCTGCCTTGGCGATTGTGAAGTCTATAAGCACATCTGCCCGGCTATCCTTCAGGGCGGCCTGCATCTCAGATGCATCCCTGACCCGAACGCCGCCAGGCAGCTCTCTTCCAGCGCCTACAGCATCAAGTCCGGCCACAAGCTGCATTCCTTCAACCTTTGCAGCCTCCTGGATGAGCAATGTGCCCATGCGTCCCAGGGCCCCGGCGATGGCTATTCTGGTCATGCTCTCTCGCCCAGCTTCTCCAGAATCTGCACCAATTTGGCTTCATTAGCCTCAGACATCTCTCCCAGCGGCAGGCGCAAAGGTCCGTTGGCCAGGCCAAGATGCTTGTGAGCAGTCTTCACCGGTATCGGGTTTGTCTCAAAGAACATCGCGCGGACTAGCGGCGAAAGCTCATAGTGCAGATCTCTCGCCTTCTCGAAATCTCCCTTGAGGGCTGCATCGACCATAGCAACCGTCTTTCTGGGTGCCACATTGGCCACTACAGACACGACGCCTGCCCCGCCAAGCGATATGGTGGGCAGCGTCAGGTCGTCGTCTCCTGATAAAAGGACGAAGTCGCTGCCGCGGGTCTGCTCGATGATCTGAGACTGCTGGGAGAGGCTTCCACTGGCCTCCTTTATTGCAGCTATGTTCTTGATCCGGGAGAGCTTCGCGACAAGCTCCGGCTTGAGATCGATTCCTGTTCTCTTGGGTACATTGTAGAGCACAATGGGGATATCGCACTTCTCTGCTATCATCTTGAAGTGCTCGTACATTCCCCGATCATTCGGTTTATTATAATAAGGCGTGATCAGCAAGGCGGCGTCTGCCCCCGCTTTGGCGGCGTGGCGCGTCAGCTCCAGCGCCTCGAGGGTGTTGTTCGAGCCTGTGCCGGCGATCACTGGCACGCTTGAGGCATCTACTGCGATCTCGACTACTCTCTTATGCTCCTCAAATGTGAGAGTCGCAGACTCGCCCGTTGTCCCGCAGGGGACTATCCCGGATATGCCTGTCTTGCTCAGGTACTTGATGTTTTTTCGAAGGCCCTCCTCATCCAGGCTCTCATCTTTTAAAAAAGGCGTGATTATAGCAGGAAACACGCCTCTAAACATCAATCTCGACCTCGCCTCTGCGAGTGCTCCTCTGCCGCATCACATTCGAGATATAGCCTGCTACGCGGTTTCTTATGGTCTTGTTTTTGATGTCGGTGTATTCAGATACTTTTAACTTATTCTGTTCAAAGTCAGGGCTAAACGAATCCTCATAAGTTCTCAACAGGTCCATTGCGAAATTCTTGATGTAACTTGGCTTTACGCTTCCCATAATCAAACACTCCAGCTAGAGCAATCCCTTGTGCATCCTTGTCTCCTTGATTTATATCTTCCCGTCCATCGAAGCCCCGGCCATCCTCCTGTAGCATTCGGCTTCACGGCGCAATCTGGCAAGCTGGTCCACGGGTCCAACGCCTCTTCCAACACGAATGCTGCCCATGAGAGCCGCCTCTGCAAACCTCTTGGCCCGGACGGCAGCCTCTGGAAGGTCGCAGCCCAGCGCCAGAAAAGATGTCAATGCAGCCGAAAAGGTGCATCCGACTCCGTGGTTCTCACCCGGTATCCTCTCGCCCGGGATGAATTGGCTAAAATCGCCGGTCGCAAGGAGGTCCGTGCAGTCGAGGTGCCCCCCCTTCACTATCACGGCGCCGGCCCCCATATCAAGGATCTTTCTGGCGGCGAGAAGGGCGCTCTCTCTGTCGCGAACTGTTACTCCCGTCAGGGCACGCGCTTCGAAGATATTGGGTGTCACGACCTCGGCCAGCAAAATGAGATCTGTCTTCAGGGCAACAACAGCCTCGGGAGAGAGCAGCCTGCCGCCTGCTTCAGCCTCGATCACAGGATCGAGGACCAGCCGGATGTCATTCTTCTTGATGTGATCGGCAACGACCCTCACGATCTTGTCTGTATGGAGCATTCCAGTCTTGGCTGCAGCCACTTCGAAGTCGTCTGTAATCGATTCAAGCTGCGCCCTGACGATATCAGGCTGTAGACCGAAGACCTGCGAGACGCCCAGAGTATTCTGAGCCGTTATGGCTGTGATGGCAGATGTCCCGTGCACTCCCAGGGCCGAGAATGTCTTGATATCTGCCTGAATTCCCGCCCCTCCGCCCGAATCCGAGCCGCCTATGGTTAGGACGACCTCCGTCATAAAAAATCCTCAGCGCCGGGACTCAATAGATCTTCTTTCTGGCCGCTTGAGCCATCTCTTCGGGCAGACCGTACTTCTCTGCGATCTTCAGTGCTTTCCGATAGAGGCCTGACTGCATATGCTGCTCGAATGATTTCACAGCCGCCTCTCTTATCATCTTTGCAGGAAGCGCGAACTGCTCTCCGATCTCTGCAGCATTCTTGAACATCTTGAAGCTCATGCTCTTGTTGTAGGCTGAGAGCGCAGCCTGCATGACCATATCATCCGGCAGCCCGAACTCTTTGGCGTACTCTGCCGCAGCCTTGTAGAATTCGCTATCGATCTTTCTGCTGAAAGAGCGCATAGCAGCATCCAGCCGAAGATCGGCTGGGAGGTCGTAGCGCCTGGCAAGGTCGGCTGCCAGAGAGTATTCGCCCTTCTTAATATTGGCTTCATAAGCTCTTCGCACAGGCTCTGCCAGCATATCATTTGGAAGAGCATAGTCCGACTTGATCTTAGCAGCCTCCTGATAAGCCCCAAGCTCCATCTTTGCAGCAAAGAGCCTTCTTCCCTGCTCGAGATTGCTTTCAGCCATATAAATCGATCAATCCTCTCCCTTATCCCGGAGGTTTGTGATAAAGGCGTACTGGGTGGTGGTGGGAAGCTTTCTCCTTAGCTCCCTCACATCTGGCAGATAAATTATGATCTGCCGGGAGTGCATCCTATCCTTTCCCAGGATCTTGCAGACCACTTCAACCTCCGCCTCACCCTGAACCCGGGCAGCGCCGCTTCCGAAGTCCGGAGACATCTCGATGAGGAAGGGAAGCCGCAGCCGGCTCCAGAGAAATCTGGGCAGGCTTGTGGAGATCAGATCAAGCTCCTGCTTATCTATTATGAAAAATGTGTTATCCTTTCCTCTGATTCCGGGCTTTTCCATGTTCATGAGATCGGCTAGGTTGATTCGCTTGGTCGGCAGATGCGAGTTCATCGTCTGGATGGTCTTGACCAGCACGTTCTTGTTCATCGCACGCCCTTCTTCGGAAAATGCCATCAGCTTCTGGTTTAGGCGCTCTTGCGATTTAATGTTGTCGTTATCGCTGAGCCCAGGCAGGGGAGATCTCCTATCAAGGGTGATAGGAAGAAAGACCAAAAAGGCGGGCTTTTAAGCCCTTGCTGGAGGCCTAAGGAGGCCATCTCCTTTTGCATCAACTTGATAGGCCGGGGATTTAAGCTACTAATCCCTCCAGGGCCGGTCTCACTCCCCAGAGGAAAGGACTGGGTCTGGGACTAGGACGTCGGACAAGCATAGGTGAAGCTCAAATTGCATCTATCATTCATATAGAGGTCGCAGAGCATGGCATGGAGCAAATATTACTTATTACGACGAAATTCCATCAGAACGATTTCTTTGCTGATCCTGGCTTCTTCAAGTTGTGGATCTATTTCGATGGCTGTATCTATTGCTTTTATAGATTCTTCGTACCTGCCCAGTTTGCTGAGTGCTTTACTCTTGTTAATCCATGCCTTTGCATCGTGAGAATCGATCCCTATCGCTTTATTGTATGCTTTGATTGCCTCATCAAGCGGGCCTATTTTGCTAAGGGCATTACCTTTGTTAACCCATGCCATGATGTCTTGAGGATCCTGTTCGATAACCTTGTCAAATGCATCAATTGCTTCCTCATACTTCTCTATTTCATAAAAAGCGCAGCCTTTGCCGAACCACGCATTTACGTTTGAGGGGTCTATCTCTATCGCTTTGTCATATGCTTTGATGGATTCTTTATACTTTTTCAGGCAAAAGAATGAAAATCCTTTATTACCCCACGCCGACAAGTCCTGAGGATCTATCTCTGTTGCCTTGTCAAAGGCTTGGATGGCTTCATTATGTCTACCTAACACCCTAAGGGCTACGCCTTTGTTGTACCAAATATTCACACTTCGTGGATTGATCCTGATGAACGCATCATATGTGCTGAGTGCCTCTTCATGCTTGCCTTGCTTCCCAAGAATTGAACCTTTGTTCACCCAAGGGATATCAAATAATGGATTAATTGTAATAGCCTTTTCATATGCTTTTAGGGCTTCTTCATCTCTTCCCAATGCCTTGAGAATTAGTCCCTTATTGTTCCATGCTTCTGCAAATTGCGGATCTATCTTTATGGCGTGTTCACAACTTTCAATTGCTTCCTCGTATTTGCCCAAATTGTATAGAGCTATACTTCTATTAGACCAGAATTTGTTGATTCCAGCATTATGTGGGTCTAGTTCGATATATTTATCAAAAGCATTAATGGCCTCTTCATTCTTACCCATATTATAGAGGATGGAGCCTTTGTTGGCCCATGCGACGGCAAATTTTGGGTTGATTTCTATTGCCTTGTCGTATGCTTTATTGGCTTCATCATACATGGAGGAGGCGCTGAGTGTAGTGCCTAGGTCGTACC
>JBFYLF010000110.1:0-5065 GCA_041305505.1 Methanothrix sp.
ACCATTATGTTTGCCGGAAACTTTCAGGGCCGAACTCAAACCATGCCCCTGGCCATTTACACCACCATGCAAGGGGATCTGGATGTATCTCTCTGTCTTGCGATAATATTGGTTGCTGTCTCCTTTGCCATCATCGTCCTGGTCAAGATTCTCAGCGGGCGGGTGTATAATAAATGCTAGAGATCGATATCAAGAAAAGAATCAGGGATTTTTGATTGCTGAAAACATGACGTGACGAAACCCCTGGAAAAGAGGCTAAAACTTAGCCCACCAGAACCCTTCCATGCCGGTCTATCTCTCCCTGGCTGATCCTGGTTGAGCTGATCCGGATTTGGTCCTGAGCCAGTTGATACTCGATCATTGATATCTGGAGCGGCCTCAGGTTCTTCTTTGTCCGCAGCCTGTTGATTCTCTCGGCCATGGGCATGGTCTCAGGCGAGACCACGATATAATCAAAGTTTTCAAAAATGGACGGGCCGCACTGGTCATCGATCATTGTGATGCGGGCGTTTTCAATGCCAAAGCACCTCTTAACAATGGCTCTCAGATTCTTCTCACGGACCTCGAAATTGTGCACCGCCCTGGTTCTGCTCTCTCTGGCCATCTCGTCGGAGGTCAGGCCGATTATCACCTCTCCCCCTCTTCCGAGCTCATAAGCCCTCTTGAGAAGAGCAATATGTCCGTCGTGAATGGGGTCGAATGTGCCTCCTACTGCAACTCTGGCCATACAGGCCGGCCAATGAGGGATTTCGGTATAAGTACCTGGCGGCAGCCGCAACTTCAGATTCTTCTGCCCCGGAAGCGCTCGAGGATCCTGGCCATAATCCGGCTCGATCCGCAGAGGGGACAGGGCTCGTGCGCCTCGATCCTCACAATCCGTGGAGAGAGACCCCGGCGAAACAGCTCCGCCGCCAATGCCTCTTCGTCGAAGTGCTGATCGTAGCCCAGGGTGATTATGTCCGGCTTTTGCAGCTCTATCGTCCGGAATATGTCCTTCTCCTCGCCAAGAACAGCCCTATCCACGACCTTCAGGGCCTCTACCATCCGCAGCCTCTGCTCCTCTGGCAGGATGGGCTTTGGCTTGTGGCGGACATTGACGTCTCTTGCCACAATCACAACCAGTTCGTCTCCCAGAGCCCTTGAGTGCTCAAGATAGAGGATATGGCCGGGGTGGAGAAGGTCGAATGTGCCTGTTGCAGCTACGAGCGTCAAAGTCTGCCCTCTCTGAGTTCGGAAACGGATTCGTCTTCAAAATCGTCTTCAAAATCTTCGTCGAAGCCGTCGTCCTTGAAATCCACATCCAGGACTGCCAAATCCCTCTGCTTTCCTGCGCCGTCATAGCAGACGAAGCTATGCTCGTCGAACGGAGGGCCGACTATGATGTGGTAGTCCCCTGTCCGCGAGAAGAAGATGATGTCCGGCTCGGAGGGGCGAAGGTCGCCATTGGGGTGGCTGTGTGCCGAGCCTGCCACAGACATATTAGGCAGCATGTAGAGCCGGACGAGAGCGCTCATCCTGGAGTTCTCAGTTCCCGGCAGTATCAGAACATCGGTTATGATCTCATCTTCAACCGAAAGCAGTCCTGCGAACTCGTTTGGCAGAGAGGAGCGGGAAGCCTCCAAGATGAAGCGCAGTGTATCCCTGGCGATGCCGAGAACCTTTCTCCTTCTCATCATTCACTCACCACGCCATCTCCCTCTGATTCCATCGTCTCCTGCGCCTCCACGGGACGGAGGTGTATGCAGTCTCCAGCAAGTATGCGCCTCTCTTCATGTCCCATCCTGAGGACCAGAGCTCCGTCATCGGCCAGATCCACGACCTCTCCAATCAGGTCTCCTGCCGGGGATGTGATCCGAACCCGTCTATTCAATGTGAGAGATCTGCTGCGCCACTCTTCGTAGATCTCATGGCTTCCCAATCTATCAAATGCCTCTTCCATGCTCCCAAGTATCCTGCATATCAGATCGCATCTGTCGATCTCACGGCCCGAGGCCAGAGAGAGAGAGGTCGATCGCCACTCCGCTGGAAACTCTGAAGAGCTGTTATTGGCATTGATCCCCAGGCCCACAACTGCATAATCCAGCCTATCAAGCTGGGCTCCCACCTCCATCAGTATTCCGCAGACCTTCTGCTCGCCGATCAGAAGGTCGTTGGGCCATTTGATCCCCATATCCAGGCCGAGATAAGAGCCGATCGCCCGGCAGAGTGCAACTGATGCCGCCATGTTAATCTGATAGACCTCGGAGAGTGGGATCTCTGGCTTTAAGATGATGCTCATCCAGATTCCGCCCGGCGGGGAGGCCCAGGGCCTGGAGAGTCTGCCCCTCCCGTTTGTCTGGGTCTCGGCGAGGACTACTGTGCCGCTCTGGCATTTTCCGGCCAGTGCAATGGCAGCGGCATTTGTGGAGTCGACCTCGGCAACAATTCGCAAGTCCATTCCCAGCCACTGCGTCTTTAGGCAGGACGAGATCCTCTCCCTGTCAAGGAGGTCCGGCTTCTTGACCAGGCGGTAGCCCTTCCTGGTTGAAGCTGAGATCTCGTATCCCCTCCGTCGAAGGGTTCTGATCTGCTTCCAGACGGCGGCCCGGGAGATATTGAGCCTTCTTGCCATCTCTTCGCCCGAGACCCATTCTCCTGCCGACAGAAACGAGAGGATATCTGCAGCCGCCAAATTCAGCTCTTCTCCGCTGTTTTTTGCGCGCTCAAGTACGAGCCGACTGCTGCTGCGATAGCGGCTATCTGACGGTTGTCAGCTCCCAGGGCTGAGGCGAGGGACATGCCCTTCTCATAGTCCTCTATTGCCACTATCTTGACAGCCTCTACTATGTTCTCCTCCTTGATGAAATGAGTGTTAATGTCTCCGCTTCTAAACCTCTGATTTCGGAGAACCGCTTTGTGGAAAATGACATTTGTCTTGACGCCGGTGATTATGTACTCGTAAAGAGCCCTCTCCATCCTGGCTATGGCCTCTTTCCGATCTTTGCCGTGGGCCACGAGCTTTGATATCAGAGAGTCGTAGTAGGGAGGTATGACGTATCCGGTATAGACTCCGCTGTCAACCCTGATTCCCGGGCCTCCGGGGCTGCGGTAGCGTTTGATCTTTCCTGGAGAGGGGGCGAAGTCGTTTAGCGGGTCCTCGGCATTGATGCGGCACTCGATTGCCCAGCCGTTGATCTTCATGTCGCTCTGGTCATAGCCCAGCGGGTAGCCTGCTGCAATTAGGATCTGCTCCTTGGCCAGGTCGACGCCGGTCACCATCTCAGTGATCGGATGCTCAACCTGGAGGCGCGTGTTCATCTCCAGGAAGTAGAAGTCTCCACGGGAGTACATGAACTCAACAGTCCCGGCGCTGGCATAACCTATTGCCTTGGCGGCTTTGACTGCAATCGAGCCCATCCTCTGGCGAAGCTCCTCGGTCATGACGGGAGATGGGGACTCCTCTATGAGCTTCTGGTGGCGGCGCTGGATTGAGCACTCCCTGTCGGAGACGTAGATGGTCTTTCCCTTATTGTCTGCCAGGATCTGAAACTCTATATGCCGCGGCTCGGTGAGGTACTTCTCGATGTAGATCGTGTCGTCGCCAAAGGCGCTCTTGGCAACGGACTGAGACGAGGTAAGGGCGGGCATCAGCTCCTCGCGGCTCTGGACGATCTTCATCCCTATGCCGCCGCCTCCTGCTGCCGGCTTGAGGATGATTGGATAGCCTATCGAGTCGGCGATCTCGGCTGCAACATCGGGATCGCTGATTCCCTCCTCTATGCCCGGGACGATCGGGACGCCGGCGTCCTTCATGGTCTGGCGGGCTGTGATCTTCGAGCCCATTGAATCTATGGCAGAGGATGGCGGGCCTATGAAGACTATGCCGTTCTCAACGCAAGCGGCAGCGAAGTGGGTGTTCTCGGAGAGAAAGCCGTAGCCAGGGTGGATGGCCTCGGCTCCTGTCTCGAGAGCCGCCTTGATTATGTGGTCTATCTTCAGGTAGCTCTCCCTGGAGGGCGCAGGTCCTATGAAAACGGCCTCGTCAGCGTACTTGGCGAAGAGGGCGTTCTTGTCTGCTTCTGAGTAGACGGCGACGGTTGAGATTCCCAGCTCCCGGCAGGCGCGCATAACCCGGATGGCGATCTCTCCGCGGTTGGCGATCAGGATCTTATTGAACATCCCCTGAGCTAAGGCTCTGCCAAGGTAAAACCTTTTTGGAAGGAGGAACAAAGGCATTGGCTCCTTATTTCGAATGAATTCATCCTGCGTCTCTTCCTCTTTAGCCATATCACCGCCGTCATCGGAGAATCCAGCGCCTCTGCCGGGCCGTCCTGTTACTGCCCTCCCGGCATGAGGCAAAAGCTAAAAATGAATGGGCCTGTAATTTTGGAGCATGAAGCCCAGGGATTTATCAGAGGAAGAGTGCACAAGTCTGCTCTCAGCCGCCAGATACGGACGACTGGGGCTGGCGAAGGACGGCTGTGCGTATGTTGTTCCAATGTCTTTTGTCTACGCGGACGGCAGGATCTATCTTCACTCGCGTGGCAGCGGCCAGAAGGTTTTGTATGTTAGCGGCAATCCCAGGGTCTGCTTTCAGGTTGATCTCCTCAAGGATGGGCGCTGGTCGAGCGTCATAGCCTTCGGCTTGGCAAGGCTCTCAGATAGCGTCGAGGCCAAGGAGAGGATGTTTGATGCCTTCACTGCCAGGGGGCTTGGCGGGCATGGAGGAAAGAAGTTCTCTCGCGAGGAGCTTGAGAGGATGCCCATGACCGTTTGGGAGATTGAGATCGAGGAGATGACCGGGCGCGAAGGCGTCTGGTAGGCTCCCTGCTTTTGAGGAAGAGATGTCGCCAGCCGTTAAATGGACTGAGAAGTACCGGCCCGAGGCTCTAAAGGAGGTCCTCGGAAACGGCAAGGCCATAGAGGAGCTCCAGGCCTGGGCGACGTCCTGGGAGAGGGGCACTCCCATAACCGGGGCTGCGATTCTCTACGGGCCTGCTGGAACCGGCAAGACATCGGCGGCTCTTGCTCTGGCGCAAGAGTTCGACTGGGACTATATCGAGATGAATGCCAGCGATGCCCGCAC
>JBFYLF010000111.1:0-5008 GCA_041305505.1 Methanothrix sp.
TCCGACCTCGCCGGCCTGTCCATGGTTGGCTGGCATCGGGATAGCGCCCGAAGCTCCGCCTTTGCCTCCCTCCTCCGGGGGCGCGGCATTGTCAGTCCCAGATTTGTCCGGTCTGCAAAGACGGAGCGCGCAGTGGCCGCGGCTGTGGCCTCAGGTAGGGCTGATGCCGGCTTTGCAGGAAGAGAAGCCGCAGAGGAGGCTGGCCTGGCCTTCGAGCCCCTGGCACGGGAGAAGATAACGATTCTTGCCAGAAAAGAGAGCCTGGAGGACCGCCGGATCAAGGCCCTGGCTTCTGCCCTCTCTCTGGAGAGAGGGGCCTGAAGGCGGCGATCCTGCGCTCGTAGTAGCTGAGTGGATGGCGGACCTTCCGGCACAGCTCGTCTTCGCCAGGGCAGTTGCCGTATGTCGCCATTGTCGCGCAGGCCGGAGGCTTGTAGCGGGTACCGGTGGCACCGGCGATATGCTCCACCTGATAGCGTGTCCTCTCCAAATCAAAGTCCGGGCTTCTGCTAAAAAGGGAGATCACATCCTCCGCAGTCATATTGATCTGCAGGAGGAAGCTGACCAGGGCAAAGCGCGCGCTGTGAGCCAGGTTAATCCCGTTTGCCACATCGGAGAGCATCTTCTTGATGCATGGCGGAAAAGCCCCCTCCTCGACGGCCCCGAGGTCCACCTTCTCCCTGGCCAGCATGACCTCAAGCTGCTCATGCAGTGGCCGAAGATACTCCTCCAGAGACTGGCAGACCTTCTCATCAACAAGCAGAGGCAGCCCCTTCAAGACCTTCTCCCTTGCAGCCTCCTCCATGATCCTCTTCAGCTCCTCCTCGGTTATGGTCAGATATCCCTGGAAGAGGTCTCTGTTTGTCAGCTTCCATTTGGGGCTATGCATTCCATGAGCCGCCCGGATGTACTCTGAGAAATGAATCTTGTAGGGGCCGCTGCCCTGTGGATGCAGCCCCAGATCCTCGGCCAGATCCACTACCCCCTCCTTTTCGCTCTGCATCCTCTTATAGGCCAGCTTTGCCTCGGCCAGAGCATATCGGCGGAGCAGTATATTATCTCCAAGGCAGGAGACCATGACCCTGGCCAGTGGGTAAGAGAGGAGCTCAGACAGGATCTCTGCATCGCTGCGGGGGGAGCTCTCTGGTATTGAGGACGATATCGCGCCAGCCACCCTCTCAACGGCTCTCCCCCGAACAGCCTTGAATGAGGATTTCGCAAGGAGGCTCTCCAAAGAATAGCCGGCCTCCCTTACGACCTGTGCAGCGCCTTCTGTGAAAGGGTAGTCCGAGATCCTCATTCCTGCTCAATTCTGGGAGCCAGGAGGTAATTGACCTCCACTGATGGGCCCAGCTTTAAGTGGACACGAAGCGGATAGTCTATTCCCATCTCAAGCGTCACCTCGCCGGCCTTGCTTATGGATTTGGACATGTCCTCGAGGTAGTCCAATGAGAAGAGGCTCCTGGCCTCGCCTGGCTTCATGCCGAGCAGCTCAGTGCTCGGAATCTTGAGCTTGAGGGAGTCGATGTCTCCTTTGGCTTCCATGTAGAAGCCCTCATCCGAGACGCCTAGAATCACGTGATCGCTTACCTTCTCAGCCGCCTTGACAGCTCTTCGAAGCTCGGCTCCGGGAAGTGTGACATGGGCCGGCAGATCGAGCTCCGGTATTCGCGGCTCCTTTCGAATGGCAGATGGATCTATCAGGCTCAATGTGTAAGACAGAGATCCCACTCCGATCTTGAGCTTGTGGCTCTCCTCATCGAGCTCTAGCTGGACATTCTCTCCCTTGTCCGCCATGCTCAGAACGTCGCTCAGCCTGACCAGGTCTATGCCGATCTCGCAGGCAGCCGCTTTGAAGTATTCAAATGCCTCGTTTCCGATCTTGAGAGAGACCATAGCCACATTTGCAGGGTCCACGGCTTTTAGCTCGATGCCGCTTTCCGAAATGGAGAACTTAACCTCATCTACCAGAGAAGATACAGAATCGATTGCATCGCGCAGACTTTCCGCGTTGATTACCGCCTTGAACATTCCTAAAGCCTCCCCAGACAATCCAGTTTAATATTTGATATAGTTGATGCCCCTCCAGGAGGGCTCAATCGTATTCCCGCCAGGTTTTGCTGCATTTGGTGCAGCGGAAGAATCGAACCTCGCTCTCATCCGCGCTTCTAAGCTGCCGGAGCCACCAGTATGCATTATTGTTGCCGCAATCCGGACAGCGGGCGTTGGTGGTGGGCAGGCCGGCTGACTCCTGCTCCAGGACGGGCACAACCCGATCAAGCTGCTTGGTCTTGCTGACCATAGATCCGCCCGCGGCTTTTGGAATCTTATGGCCGCACTTTCTGCAGACCATCATGCCGTCTTTTGGCATCATCATGCTTTTGCATTGGGGACAAAACTCCATCATTTGAAGAGTAATTCACTCGTCATATTAAAGTTTCCCAAGAGCCTCTCTTTGGGGAGTGAGGTTTTCGGAGAGTGAAGACGAGGATATGAGCACAGCCATCAATGTAATTTGTCTTGACAGGCCGGGGATGCTGCGAGACATTGCCGGAGTCGTGGCCAAATGGGGGGGCAACATAGTCTACACCCAGCAGTTCGTCCTGGAGCGGGGTGTGAACCGCAAAAAGGCTTCGGTTTACATGGAGATAGACTGTTCGGCTGACGACGTCGCCAAAATGGTCGATGATCTTGAGTCATCGGAGTCCATAATCGATGTCTCCATCCACGAGACATTCGGCAAGATCTACGGCTCGAGAGTGATCATTATCGGCGGCGGTGCTCAGGTGGCTCAGGTCGCAGTCGGAGCTGTCAGCGAGGCGGACAGACATAACCTTCGTGGTGAGAGGATCAGCGTCGACACGATTCCGCTCGTAGGAGAGGAGGCCATAGCCGATGCGGTGAGCGCAGTCGCCCGTCTGCCAAGAGCATCGATACTCGTTTTAGCCGGCGCTCTCATGGGCGGTCGGATCACCGAGGAGGTAGCAAAGCTTCAGGCGGAGGGAATACCGGTCATAGCCCTGAAGATGGCGGGCTCACTTCCGGGACAGGCTGATATGGTTGTCACAGACCCAATCCAGGCAGGAACATTCGCCGTTATGCACGTTGCCCACACCGCAGTCTTCGACATCTGCCGCGTCCGGGGGCGAGAGTTCTAGCCCTTCAGAATCGTGGACAGATCAACCAGAGCCTCCCCGGCGAATAGATCTTCGAGCGTGTAAAATCTATCGTCCGCCTGGAGGACGGGCGCAGAGAGCGTGAACACCCCGTTTATCCGAAGCTCCGTCAGGGCCTCCGGGCTGCTCATATCCTGGTTCTCGTAGCTGATGCCGGCCTTGCTTAGAGCCGATTTAAGCTGTTCGCATCTCGGGCAGGTAGGAGTTGAATACACTATCAGCTTCATTTACGATGCCACCTTCTCCTTTTTAGCGAAGATCTCTGGGATAGGACTTCATTGCCCAGACTGCATAGCCGCGCTCAACTGCTTTGTCTGCGCACTCCTGGCAGCATGAGAAGTTGGCCAGGAACTCCACGCCATCCATCTCATGCTCGAAGATCTGGTTGCATGAGAATCCTGATACCCGCCGAAAGTCGAGCCCTTTGCAGAAATCGTCTTCCTCAGCCTGAGCAGGCCGCTCCAGCGTAACCCAGTCCCTTGGAAGAAGAACCGGCAATGTAGCCAGGGTCATGCCGCATCCGCAGGGGCCGTAGACATCTTCCAGATCTTTATATATAATTGCCTTACAGACATGCTCGCTCATAAGTCCGCTCCTCGCTCTCCTGTCATTTGATCAAGGCAACCTAATTAACGTTTCCCGTCCACTTTTCAGCTTTTTCCTTTTCATTGGCCTTGATTTCAGATTATAGATGCGAAATTGAATTGAATTTTGATTTATGAGCATCTTCTGCCCATTTGCGTCTGGATAATCTCATATTTTGCCTGAAAGATATTTTCCACTCAAAAGTCAAAGCAAATTGACACAAGGAAATCTATTTAAGGAATTAGGCCCAGACAGACCTAAAAATCCGGTTCTTGAGCATAGCAAGACCAGATTCTTAACTTGTAGATTTAAAAAATCCGGATAATGAGGTGGATAAAAAATGCCGATACTTCCCGTTGCCCCGGTGAGCAGACTCATCCGCGAAGCAGGGGCCAGCAGAGTCAGCGAAGGCGCGAGAGATGCCCTGGCAGAGGTCCTGGAGAGCTACGGGCTTGAGGTGGCCCGCGAGGCTGTGGGCTGGGCCCATCATGCCAAGAGAAAGACTGTCAAGTCTGAGGACATCAGGGAGGCAGTCAAAAGAGTTAAACCATCGATGTTAACTGAAAGGTAATCGAATGGCAAAAGAAGACTCCCCCGTTTTGGACTATCGTGCTTTAGGCCTTGTATGCGGCATTGAGATTCATCAGCAGCTCGACACAGAGCATAAGCTCTTCTGCGGCTGCCCCACCCGTCACCGGGAGGTGGAAGAATCCAATTTTGAGTTCTTCAGGTACCTTCGCCCCTCGCGAAGCGAACTCGGAGAGATCGATCGAGCAGCTCTCGAAGAGGTCCTTGTCTCGCGCAGGTTCCTCTACAAGTCCTATGACAGCACCTGTCTCGTCGAGGCGGATGAGGAGCCTCCATCTGAGGTAAATTCAGAGGCTCTGGAGATCGCTCTGGTCATAGCCCGGCTTCTCAATATGAAGATCGTCGACGAGCTTGAGGTCATGCGCAAGATGGTGATAGACGGCTCCAACACCTCCGGCTTCCAGCGCACGGGATATGTGGGCTCGGACGGCTGGATCGAGACGACAGGAGGACGGGTCGGCATAGGCATCCTCTGCCTTGAGGAAGAGGCTGCCAGGATCATCGAAGACCGGGGTGACAGCCTGGTCTACTCCCTGGACCGGCTGGGAATTCCTCTGGTTGAGATCGGGACTGCTCCAGACATAGTCTCGCCAGCACATGCAAGGGAGACTGCCTCCTATCTCGGTATGATCCTTCGATCCAATGGCAGGGTCAAGAGG
>JBFYLF010000112.1:0-11216 GCA_041305505.1 Methanothrix sp.
GTCCGTAGCGGCGCTTTACCAGAGGCCAGGGTCGAACTCGCTTGGCGTGCTGTTTGTGATCACGCCGTAGCCTGCATCGACTATCATCTTATTGTAGCTCTTGTTCAGGTTCGGCCCGCCGGTCGAGTTAGAGAGAAAGACCATGCACGCTATGCCGCCATCCGGATATGTGCCTGCCGGGTCGTCTCTGTCCAGGAAGACCACAACGTTTAGAAGTCGCTCCATGCTGTACTCGCGGGCATGGACTGCTTCGATAGAGCCCATCTCAGGGCTGTTGACATGGGCGAGCGAGACCAGGCCGAAGCCTTGGACTTGGAATGAGTCCCCGTCCACGACGCTTGTGACGATTCCCGAAGGGAGGGCCTGGGATGAGGACTGGGCGGCGAGGGCGAGGAGCAAGGCTGCCAGGAGCAGGATTTTTCGGATCATGATTTCGGCTTGGATCTGTCAGGGCTAAAAGCTATTCGCTCCTGCACAATCTGACCTCATTTATCATCAGATAATTTCGATTGAGCAAATTCAATAAATTCTTGCTTATAACTTCCAATAGACCCAATCTCAGGATCAGCATAGAAATCCCCGCTTCCGATCAGCCAGAACACTTTATCAGCAGCATAAGGAGTAACATCAGCATTTCTTGCCAGGCGGATTATTGCCGTGAAGATATCATGCAAATGTACATCGGGCTTGGCAAAATTGACATATCCAAGTTCCTTGAGGAAATCGCAGGAAAGAGCAAATCCGAATCCTTTGATTTCCCGGTCCATAAGCATCGGTAGACTTGGACGTGCCCTCACATCCCGGTCAAAAAAATCCACCCATTCAAAGAACTGATTAGCATCATTGAACTGATTAATAAATGCTGCAGCCGAAAGAATTGTCTGGCAATACAATGGCCAGATGCTCCGTGGCGTTTTGCGAATCTTTCCCCGTGGTTTGAGTTCTTTAACTATCCGATCAAGAACAGCTTCCCAATCATCTCCGTATCTGGTCGTTACCGCCTCTGGATCGAAACTGTCTAAGATCGGAGACAGCTTGTCTACACCACCAATTGACCTTCCAATGACGCCTGCCTTCATGTTCGCATTCTGGGCAGAACCAAGTAGGCGTTGATAGAGTTCTTCCTTTGATGTGTCACTCCTGTTATATTCAGTCCCGGCAAGTAGCCTTTGGCCAATTCGTAAGCTCTCCGGTCAATCTCTGGAATTGTTTTCATTCTTTTTCCATCCTCTTATGTCGATTTGATATAGCTACCATGTGTTGTCAATTTGGCATCATGGGTCCTGTTCCTTCAACTCTTCGTATCCCGGAAGGGTCGCCCATTTATCTTTGTAGTTTTCCGCTTGCTTGAATTGTATACCACTTGCCCACGCCTTATATTCACTCAACCCCTTAGCAACTCTTGTTCTGTTTTGTATCGAGCCCTCCAATTCTGCTTTTATTAACTCATCGAACATTTCTTTTGAAGACATAATGAAGTATCTTGGGATTTCACCGTCTTTCAGGTTCAGTGGAGCATAAACAAGAACGTAATATTGATCTCCGTTTTCTTGATCTGGTTTCTTTACTGGAATCCAATTCCGTGAAGACATGCCTTTCACGTCAATCGAAAAACTCTTCCCTTTAGGGCTTTGAATTAGGAGATCCACAAATCGGGCATTGCCGTGAGTGATATTGACCAGGTATCCTCGGCGAGTCAGCTCTCCAGCAGCAAAGAACGTGCTGGTCCACTGTGTCCTGTATTTACGTGATTGCGCTGGCATATTTTCTCCTTATATTGAGGATTCCTATTAACCTCTGATTATCGTCTAAGCTTTAAAAACTCTTTATAAAGCTGGTTGGCTCTTGGGTGGGTTTTTAGGAATCCTCTATTGCTCAGAATTATACTTTTTATCGATAGATGCCGCCTTAATCTTCCCCACGCCCTAGATAGCTATCTTCCAGCATTTCAATGAGTTCCTCATTGTATTCACCCTCGCGGGCAAATCCCAGATACCTTCTTGCATTGGTCTCAGGTCTGATAAAGGATCGCCCCCAAGAATAGCGATGCTACTCTCTCATCCCCGCCATCGCGCTCGCCAGCATCACAGGCCCGTCGAATCCGCCCCGCGCCCTGCTGGAGTCGACATAAACTTTTTCCATTAGCACAGGAGCGCCGAAGGACTCGGCTTTGCATAGCAAGAGCAGCGTCCTGAAGATGAGGTTGCCTGAGACTCCCTCGGGGGCTATTACTATGTCGTCTCCCCGGCAGCTCTCAATCAGAATCCCCTTGTGCTCAGCCTCAAGCCCCATCTCCCTGGCCCTTCGGGCGATAAGCTCACCCTCGACGAGGCTCCGATCCACCCGCTCACAGCGCCCCCGATCCTCCATCCTGCCGCCCGAGAGGACGGCGGCCTTTGGAGAGACGCCCATCTCTTGCAGCAGCCGCGCTCCGCCCAGCAGCAGCTCCAGCCTGTCCGACATGCTCTCGCCTTCGTCGATTCCCACGGGCCCGAGCAGGAACGCCCAGCCGGAGACCTGGAGGAGCGCCAGCCTGCGGACCCGGATGCCGAACACGTCAGCCAGGGCCCTCATGCTCCTTCCGGCAGGAAGATTCCCACGCACTGCCCCGTCTATCTCGCCCTCTGCCAGGAGCCGCGCCAGATCCCGCCAGGGCTCCCGGGCTTCAATCCATTCCAGGCCGCCTCTGTCAACTCCAGCCGGATCGCCGACCAGTAACAGGTCGGCGTACTCCGCAGCAGACTGCAGGGATGCTATCAGATCCGCATCGGCATTCCATATTCCTATGCCGATCCGTGCCCTCCTGGATCTGGCCTTCTCCTGTAGCTCTCGCACAAAGATCGATTTCATGTCAATGAATCCCTGTGACGCACTCCTTCTCAAGATCGAATAGGACAGCCTGATCTCCAAGGTGGCGCACGATGAGCTTCTTCTCTATAGTCACCTCTCCAATCGCCCTTGCGGTGAGGCCTCGCCTCTCGAAGACCTCCAGGACAGCCGGGACGCTCTCTGGCTTTGCAGTGACGACGAAGCCCATTCCAGGATACATCTTGAGCCATGCCAGCAGATCCATTTCGGCAGGAACTGCAATCTTCTCGACATCCACAACTGCGCCGACGCCGCTGCTCTCAAGAAGCATTCCCAATGTCCCAAGCAGGCCAGGGTTGCTGATGTCCTTTCCCGCTCGAACCAGCCCCCGCTCGCCAAGCTCCTGCATGGACCCTAGCTGGCGCAAAAGGGTCTCGCCCTCCTTGAAGCTGGTCGAGTCGAAGTTAATGGAAAACCTTGGATGGGCCTTCCCGTCGAGATCTGCTGCGGCAACGATCACATCTCCCGGCCTGGCAGTGCTGCTCAATATCACAGCGCTCTTTTTGGCCTTGCCAAGTATTGCCACATCCAGAGCGCTGTAAGGCGTGTCAGGATGCAGATGGCCCCCGATTATGGGGACATGAAACTTCTCGATGGCCTTCTTCATCCCCTGCAAGACCTTTTCTGCAATCTGTTCGTCCCCAACTGATAGTACGTCCACCATCGCCACAGGCCAGCCCCCCATGGCTGCTATATCGTGGACATTGACGAGAACCGAGCAGTAGCCCGACCACTCCGGATCGACCTCCATCAGCTTCGACCAGATGCCGTCCGCAGCCAGTAGCATGACCTCATCACCATCGTCGATCACAGCAGCATCCTCTCCAAAAGAGGCTATGATCCGCCCCGGCTCTATCGGAAAGAATTTCATTATGCTGCCTATCTGCTTCTTGCGAGTGATGCCCACAAATCCCCGCAGCTCGGATGCCATAAACTCCAGATTCATCGCCTGAGAGCTTATGCTTTGATCAAAAATAGATGACGCCTTGAGCGGCGAAGAGCCCGCAAGGTTCATAAACACTCCTCCCCAATTGAGCGATCCTGATCTTTGCCTGATCTCTCGACTCAGGGCTCCAGTGGAAGAATGTGGTTAAGGATTTTTAAGAGATTCCATGGATATCGGAAATCCAGAACTGTGTTAATAATTATAATTAATTAATGGCTGGTTATCGGGCCTAATCGAGATATGTCACGAAACAGCCTCAGTAGAAGAAAGGGGGTTGGATGATAAGATATTTCACAGTGTTGCTGAGAAAAGGTGTTGGGAACGCCCCTCCAGGCAAAGAGCACTCGTGGCCAAAGCTGATTGAAAAAGAAAGAAAAGAAGCCTAATCCTTTCCAGGATGCGTTCTGCTCTGAATGCAGAGCCGCTTCATACTCCTTTTCCAGGCGCATCTGCTGATGCCGGTATTCGAGGAGGGATGATCGGGAATTTTCGGCGGAAACCTATATCAGCTTCCGGACCAAAGCCGCAGCAGGGAATTGATGTCTTTACAATTAGGGATAAGCAGTCCTGGAAGATGCCTTCTGGCCAGGCTTGACCATGGCTCTGAGATCATAGGCCAGATAACGGACATCGCCAGAGATCTGGAGATAAAGGCGGCCTTCATCTCGGCAGTCGGAGCCCTCACCAGTGCGGAGATCGGCTTTTATGACCAGTCGGCCCATGAGTATAAAGCCTCAGCAGTGGTGGATGAACCAGTTGAGATCGCATCCCTCTCGGGCAACATCTCTATCCTCGAAGGCCGGCCATTTGTCCATGCCCATGCAGTCCTCTCAGACAGCTCAGGCCACACATTTGCCGGGCATCTCGTCCGGGGCACAATATTCGCATCTGAACTCTTCTTGCAGGAGATGCCGCACTCAGAGCTTGTTAGAATGCCTGATCCCGTCACTGGCCTTCGGCTCTGGGACGATCAAATCGGGAGCGGGGGAGAAGCTGTCCTGTGAATACCTCTGAGTACTTCGAGATGCTTCATAGCGGCCTAGATAAGGCGCTGGATGTAGCCAGAGCGGCGCGAAGCCGGGGGCTGGACCCGACTATGGATGTAGAGGTGCCTCTGGCCGTGGACCTGGCTGAGAGGGTTGAGAAACTGATAGGAATCCCAGGCATAGCCGCAAGGATTCGGGAGATGGAGGCTGAGGGCCTGAGCCGCGAGGAGGCTGCCTTGGCTATCGGCCTTGATTTTGCACAGGGGCGGCTTGGAAAGGGCAGTTCGAAGATCGAGTCCGTTGAAAGCGCAATTCGTACATCCGTCGCCCTTCTGACCGAGGGCGTTGTCGCAGCTCCAATCGAGGGGATAGCCAGGGTCGACCTGGGGAAGAACGATGATGGAACAGAGTACCTCAAGGTCTACTACGCGGGCCCGATCAGATCCGCAGGCGGAACCGCCCAGGCCCTATCAGTCCTGGTGGCAGACTATGTCAGGAGGGCTGTTGGCATCGCCCCCTGGAAGCCCAGGCCCGAGGAGGTCGAGAGATATGTTGAAGAGATCGGCGTCTACAAGCGCGTGGCAGGCCTCCAGTACTCTCCCTCGGACGACGAGATCCGGACGATAGTCCGAAACTGCCCGATTTGCATCGAGGGCGAGCCGACCGAGGAGGAGGAGGTCACAGGATACCGGGACCTTCCCAGGATTGAGACCAACCGGGTTCGGGGAGGCATCGCCCTGGTCTCGGCAGAGGGCATAGCTCTCAAGAGGCTGGTCTCGGCAGAGGGCATAGCTCTCAAGAGGCCCAAGCTCAAGAAGCATGTCTCAAAGCTGCAGATCTCAGGCTGGGAGTGGCTCGATACGCTTGCAGACGGCAAGAAAGAGGGCGGCGACGCAACGCCAAAGTTCCTGCGTGACCTCATAGCAGGCAGGCCCGTCTTCTCCCATCCATCAAGGCCAGGTGGATTTCGGCTTCGCTACGGCAGGGCCAGGAATACCGGCCTTGCGGCTGCAGGAATCAATCCGGCGAGCATGCTGCTCCTCGGCGAGTTCATGGCAGCAGGAACCCAGATCAAAGTCGAGCAGCCGGGAAAGGCTGCTGCTGTCGCTCCCGTCAGTTCGATAGAGGGGCCGACTGTCCGGCTCTTAAACTGCAAATCGGGCAGTTTCGGACTATCGTCCGGATCTCGTCGTCCGATTTGACTCAGATCTGGATATACTCGACTGGATGCCTATCAGCTCCAAGGACCCGCAAGCCATCCAGGCAGCCCTCAAAGCCCATGTCTCAAAGATCCTGGACCTCGGCGAGATACTGATCAGCTTCGGCGAGTTTTTAGAGAACAACAGGTCTCTGGCCCCCGCTTCATATGTCTTCGAGTGGTGGGCAGAGGAGCTTACAGCAGCCGGAGGCGATCCAAAGGGCAAGGAGAAGATCGGGGGCGAAGAGGCTGTGGCAATCGCCAAGAAATTCGGAGTGCCCCTCCACCCGGCTCACACATACCTCTGGCATGATCTCTCCCACTCCGAATACAGGCGGCTAGCCCAACTGGCACTGTCCGAAGGGCGAATCGAGTCTGGCCGTCTTCTCCTCCCATTGCAGGCCAAGGATGCTCTGGAGTCGATTCTGATGCTCCATAAGGTCCGTGGCGGAAGGATCGTAGTCGAGGACCCCCTACCCTTCTTGCACTGCCTCGGGCTCGAGCCGGACCCCGAGACGGACCACGATGGAAGTGTCGGCTCGGGCTTGAGGGAGATGGCCACTTCAAAGGCAGGGCTTGAGGAGCTGGAGAAAGTTGAGGGCTGCTCTGCGCTTGACGGCGTGAACATCGTATCAGGGATCACAGTCCGGGCCCGCGCCCCCTCTCGCATCGGAGCTCGGATGGGCCGGCCCGAGAAATCTGACAAGAGGCTTATGCGCCCTCCCCCCCACGTCCTCTTTCCAGCAGGCGAGGAGGGCGGCAAATCCAGGTCCATCCAGGAGGCTGCAAAGCACTCCACAGGAAACACCACCGGGATCATCAACGCTGAGATCGAGAGGAGGGTCTGCAAGAGCTGCAAGAAGGAGGGCTTTTCATTCCGGTGCGAGTGCGGCGGCTATTGCGAGAAGAAGAGGGCCTGCCCAAGTTGCGGCATCCAGGCAGATGAGAAATGCCCCAAATGCGGTAGAGAGACCACTGCTGCCGCAAGCATGAGGATCGATATCAAGAGCCTGTACCACCGGGCGCTGGACAATCTTGGAGAGCGCGAGCCCGGGGCCCTCAAGGGCGTCCTGGGCCTCTCTTCAAGAGACAAGACACCAGAGCCACTTGAGAAGGGAATACTCAGAGCCAAGCACGGCATCAACATATTCAAGGACGGAACAGTCCGCTATGACCTGACAGACCTGCCGCTAACCCACTTCCGGCCAGACGAGATAGGAACGAGCCCTGAGAGGCTCCAGGAACTGGGATACAGAGTGGACATGAATGGCCTTCCTCTTACAAAGCCCAATCAGGTCTGTGAGCTTCGGGTCCAGGACATAATCCTGGCAAAGGATGCAGGCGACTATCTGCTAAAGGTTGCCCAGTTCATCGACGATCTGCTCGAGAGGTTCTACAATCTTCCGCCTTACTACGGGGCAGAGAGCCCCTCGGATCTGATAGGAACCCTCATGGTGGGGCTCGCCCCCCACACATCAGCCGGTGTTCTATGCCGGCTCATAGGCTACAGCCCCGCCTCAGCGGGCTTCGGCCATCCCTTCTTTCATGCAGCCAAGAGGCGCAACTGCGACGGAGACGAGGACTGTGTGATGCTTCTCATGGATGCCCTCCTCAACTTCTCGATGTCTTACCTGCCAAAGAAGAGAGGCGGGAAGATGGATGCATGCCTGGTCATGACCACAGTTCTAAATCCCGCCGAGGTTGACAAGGAGGCCCATAACCTGGACCTCACGGCAGTCTATCCGCTGGAGTTCTATCTGGCAACTCTCAAGGGCGCAAATCCAAAAGAGCTTGAGCCCCTGTTCGATCTGGTTTCGAAGAGGCTGGGAAGCGATGCCCAGTACACCGGCTTCAAATTCAGCCATGATACAAAGGACATCGCAGCCGGCCCGAAGAACAGCGCCTACAAGACTCTGGAGACCATGATAGACAAGATGGATGCACAGCTCGAGCTGGCGAGGCTTATCAGGGCTGTAGACGAGAAGGATGTGGCTGAGAGGGTCATCAACTCTCACTTCCTCCCCGACCTCATAGGCAATCTTCATGCATTCTCCAAGCAGAAGGTCAGGTGCGTCAAGTGCGGCGAGAAGTATCGGCGTCCTCCTCTGAAGGAGACCTGCCCCAAATGCGGGGGCAGGATGATACTGACTGTTCATGAGGGAAGCGTGCGCAAGTATCTGGAAGTCTCGATAAAGGTTGCAGAGGAGTATGGCGTAAGCAGCTACACAAAACAGAGGCTGCAGCTCTTGAAGATCGAGATAGACTCCCTATTCAAGAACGATCGGTCCAAACAGACGGGTCTCGCGGACTTCATGTAAAAACATATATTTTAAATATGAATCCAATTAATGAGATATTGTTATTCAAAAAAAGCTAATCCAAAAAAAGAGGGAGATGACTTATGTTTCGGCCAATAAGGGGGATTATGCTCTTGCTGCTGGCTGCAGTTCTTGCAGGATCGGCAGAGGGCGACTTGACAGTGATTCCTGCATCAGAGGATGTTTGCATAAGCTTGGGGGAGAACATGGCATCTGTCTTCAATCAGAACGATCCGCTCCTGTGCGCAGTCAATGTGACGGACGAAAATCAGACCAGAGTCCTCAACTATACAGGCTGTCCTGTGATTCAGTTCAATATCAAAGACCTAACTCTTTGCGAGGATGATGTGGCCGTTCTACTGCTTAAAGCTGAGTCCATGAGATTGGGCCCGGACCCCGTCATGGTCGCATTGATGACTATAGGCTCTGATTGGGATGAGAGCTCGGATTACACAACATTTCTGGTCAATATCCTTCCCGCCCGAAACATCGTCCTGAAGAATGATGCAACTGCCATGAGCAGCAACACCGACGGTGACGGCGTGTTTGCATTCGATGTCTCAAAGAAGCTGCACGATGCCCTGGCAAAGGAAGATCGGATATCCTTCCTTCTGGAAGCCAACAGCAACAGCAGCGCAGAGATCGCCTTCCACTCTCGCGAGAGCGACTTTGGCCCCTGTCTTGTTATCATGCCTTATCCCCAGTCTATCCAGAATTCTACAGTCGATCTGCCGGAGAATGCAGATATCTCAAGCAGCATGAATCTGACCGGATGATCTGGATTTAGCGGAGGGTGGAGCTGCCTGGCCAGGAGCTTGACCGTTCTCGCCGGAAAGCAGATCAGCATATGGCCGGGAATCTTCTATTTGAAAGGCGCAATCATGACTCTTGCGGCCTTTCTAAATTTTAGTATCTATATTAGGGGTACTTGGAGTTGCCTTTGGGACGTATTCCGCGTGTGTGGCCTACAAAACAAGAAAAGAGGGAAAAACAAAGTGAAACTGAGGCAGCGAACCCGCGCAGCAATCTGCGGGGCATCCAAGGATGCCCTTCATCCCAGTCGCAGCAAGCTGTGAGTATTACGTTTAAAAATAAAAATTTTTGTATAAAATATATTTAAATTAAGCTTGATCGAAAATGTTCTATATGCTAACTGAGATCTGATATTATGAGTAATCATATTACAAGATACATTATAATAATTTGTGCATCAATATCTATGCTGGTTTTAGGGGCTACATGTGAATCTATAACACGTGACGTCGGCCCATATACCGTATCTTTTGATGCTGGAAGAGATGTTGAATTGTCAGTACAGGATCCAATGGAGTTGAGATTAGGTGTCTATAACTTAACCCAGTACTCATTAGATGGTTATATTGATGCACCTAATGGAGAAAACCACTTTGTCGTCACTATGGGAACATATGATCCTGTACCTGATCCTGCCGAGTTTGAGGCCTTTCGTACAATTGAAAATAAGACCGCCGGTATAAGAAATTCCATGGTTTTAATAGGTGCCACACCATTTTCAATTTCATCAAGAACCTTTGATGGATACGACGGCATGATTGGAGTAGCATACTGGGATCTACTCAGAGAGACCCTAATTGGAGGTCAATGGCTTACGAACAACACCATAGTCAGCATTACTTCAAACATTCCATGGGGAGAAGGAACACAACAAATATTTGACACAATTCATATTGTTGGAAAAGAAAAATAGCAGGGCGGGATCGCGTGAATACTGTCACGAGGAAGGGTATCCCGGCCCGACGTTGCGGTATTCATCTATCGCATCATTCAAAACAATGAGACGCCATTGATTCCAGCTCGGAGATCATGCTCGCGCCGTCGGGCCTTCGCTGAAAATACCTGATGGCGGGCTCTTCAGCACATCCCAGTGCCACGCAAGCCGCCTCAAGGCCTGCTAGCATGAGGTCTCTTATGGCCAAGGCTGTCGTCATGATGCCTTCCAGCTTGCTTTATTGGGCCTCGTTGCTGGAGATCGCTCCCACATCGAGGGATTGATGCTCTCTTTGCCAAGTCGTAGGCAGCAATGGCCTGCCTGTATGCCGCCAGAATAGCCCCGCCGGCTCTTTTGCCTGGAGCCTTCCCCCTTTTTCGCTTGCGCAAGAGAAAAATAGCTGCAGACTAGCCAATGACGCTTTATGGACTTCATCACCCATGCGCTGCTGCTCTATCTCCTTGGACGCTTTCTGGGCTTAGATAGGAGGCTGCTGGCGGCACTGGTGCTTGGCGGGATATCTCCGGACCTGGACTTCTGGCTCTCATGGCCAGGGAGCCTCCTTTCTCCTGATCTTCTCCTGGTCCACAGGGGCATCACCCACAGCCTTCTCTTCGGCGTGATATTCGGCCTGCTGATTTTGTATCTGGCTGCTCTTCCACGGACGAAGGGGCTCTGGGGCAGGTTTGGGGGTTTTCAGCCAGATATCTCAATGGCCAGCATAGTGGCGGTGTGATGATTCATCTGCTGATGGACTTTTCAACTGGAAGGGGCGTTCCAATTCTCTATCCATGGGATTTGGCCCGCTACTCTGCCGAAATCTTCTTCCAGATAGAGCCGGCTGTCCTGGCAGCCAGCATAATCGTCACTGCAGCTCTGATTAAAAGCCGAACTCTGCGCTCCAAAAAGAGCCTCTTCGTCGTATTTCTCCTATTCCTGCTCGTCATCGGCATAGTTCGAATAGATGGAAAGCTGGGGGCTATGGAGAGCTATCCTGACAATTCCTCAGTCCATCCCGAGCCGGGCCTATTCTCCTGGGCGGCTTTATGGGAAGAGCAGGACAGGTACATGGTCTCACGGTATGATCTGCGTGGCGGCAGCATCTCCGATGCTACTGCATTTCCAAAGCTACAAGCGGCCAGCGGCCTGGATG
>JBFYLF010000113.1:0-6705 GCA_041305505.1 Methanothrix sp.
CGCTGCCTCCAGGTCCTCCAGCCGCCCATTGGTGCAGGTGCCTATGAAGACCTGATCCACCGGCAATCCGGCCAGCTCCGAGACGGGCTTCACATTGTCCACCCGGAAGGGCACAGCCACCTGCGGCTCCAGATCGCTGATGTCATACTCCAGGGTCTGATCGTATGACTGCGGATCAGAATAGACCGGCTGGTAAGCCTGCCTGGCCCGGCCAGAGAGAAACTGCTCAGTCTTTTCATCCGGCGGGACTATGGCAGCCTTTGCCCCCATCTCCACGCCAAGATTGCAGAGCGTCATCCGCCCGGATATGGAGAGGGCCTCTGTCGCCGGGCCGATGTACTCCACCGCCTTGTAAGTTGCCCCATCCGCTCCAAGCTCTCCTATGACCATGAGGGCTATGTCCTTGGCAGCGACATTTGGCCTGCGGCTCCCGGACAGCCGCACTGCTATGGTCTCGGGCACCTTGAACCACAGCCGCCCCCTGGAGTAAATCTCGGCCATGTCAGTGGCCCCAACGCCTGTGCCAAAAGCCCCTAGGGCCCCGTAAGTGCATGAATGCGAGTCAGCCCCTACCAAGAGCAGGCCGGGCAGAGCGAAACCCTGCTCCGGAAAGACCTGGTGGCAGACACCGCAGCCGGAGTCGAAAAAGTTGGCAATCTTCTGCTCTTTTGCCCAAGCACGGACATCCCTCTGCAGCTCTGCCGCAGTCTCGTTGTTGGCAGGGACGATGTGGTCGAAGGGTATGACGATCCGCTCCGGATCCCAGACCCTCTCACTGGCCATCTCCTGAAAAGCCCTTATGGCCAAAACCGATGTCCCGTCATGAGACATGGCGTAGTCCACGCCCGCCTCAACAATCTCCCCCGGCTCCACCATTCCTCTGGAGCCGGAGGCCCGCGAAAAAATTTTCTGGCTGATTGTACCCTTTGCCATTCTTCCCCTGCCTCAGGGACTAATGGGCGATCCTACCACTTAAGCTCAGCGATTGCACCTGATATCCTCTTCTGAAGGCATCATGTAGGCGATGTCCTCAGTCGGATGCCGGTAAAGCCGCGAGCCCAACCTCTTCTGATCCAGGATATGCCCTATCAGGCCAATGGACCGCCCCAGGGCGAAGAGGCCGTTCAGGTAGCCCAGCTTGACCACCTCGTCTATCTCCTCCTTATTGAAGGCCCCGCATGATTTCATCAGATCCAGGAACAGGATTCCGATGCATCCGTCCACATTGAGGATCAGATTTCCCTTCTTGGCAGTTGTGAGCTGCTCGACCTGGAGCGCATAATTGAGCAGATCTGTGCTCGGAAAATTTGCCCTGGCAAAGCTTATGAGCTGCTGGACCCTCTTGTCCGGGTTTTTGGTGCTCTTGATCTTGTGGCCTATGCCTGGGATGTTGATTCCCTTCTTCTTCATGTCAGAGACGAACTGCTCAGGCGTTATGCCCGCCTCCCGGGCATGCTTGAACTCGCGGGCGGCATCATCTATGGCCCCGCCAAAGCGCGGCCCGATGGTCAAGAGACCGCTGCATAAGGAGGATACGAGGTCCTTTCCGGCACATGAGGCGACGATGGCATTATGGGCCCCGGATACAGCCGGACCGTGGTCTGCCACTATCTGCAATACAAGCTCAATGAACCTTGAAGCATAGTCTGGAAGCTGCCTCTTGAACCAGAGCAGGCCGATCACGCCGCCGATTCCCATACGATCCTGCAGGACGGCAGAGAGCCTCTTTCCAGCATATAGAACCTCATCTCCGCTGTCATCCGAGATTGTGCAGATGAATGTGGTCGGCTTTCTGATGTCGCCGGATGCCAGGGCCTTGCTGTAATCGGCCGGTATCCTTGGCACCGCAGGCTCCTCGAACTTTGTCACGACTCCCTTGGAGAGGAGCATCTCGTAGACCCGTCGCACCTCATCGCCATATCCATCGAACGACTCCGGGACGTAGGCACCTGCCTCTTTGAAGGCCTGGTTCTTGGCCTGGGCCGTCTCCTTCTGGCTGTCCGCCTTGGCCCCGGCATGTCCGAACTGAACGCTTGCAGGCAGCACCGGCGAGCATGTCCCGGTGACCCAGGCCACCAGAGGCTTGGTGATCCTGCCCTCCTGCAGGGCCCGGATGATCCTGTACTCGTCCTCGCCTCCCAGTTCGCCAAGGCATGCAATCATCTTGATGGCTGGATTTTGCTCATAGCGCAGTATGTGGTCGAGCAGAGTCGATCCAGGGTAGCGATCTCCTCCTATTGCCACTCCTTCAAAAATCCCGTCGGAATTGCGGGAGATGATGTTGAAGGCCTCATTGAGCATCCCTCCTGACTTGGATACAAATCCCACACAGCCAGGACGGTAGAGCTTGGAGGCTATGATATTCTCAATTGTCCCGGCGGTATTGCCGATCCGAAAAGCTCCTGCCGTCATGCCGCCCACCGTGGCCGGCCCGATTATGATCTTGCCCTTGGACCTGGCCGTCGCGCTCAGAACCCGCGACTGCCTCTCAGGCACTCCTTCGGCTATTATCGCCACAACCCTGATGCTCTCTTCAGCCAAAGCCTCCATGCTGGTATCAAAAGCAGAGCGATGGCTGGCGAAGTTCACCATCACGTCGGCCTCGGGATAGGCCTTGGCTGCCAGGGAAATGGTCCTGTACATTGGCAGGATGATCTCCTTGCTTCCCCAGAAGGCCTTGTGAATGCCCGCCCGGCTTGGATTGATTATCGCCGAGATGCTTGGAGAGTCGCGGTGGCAGATGTAATCGAAGTCCAGCATTCGCTGGATGGCATTTGTCTGATAGCCGTAGACGAAGGCTTTGGTGTTTTTATCAAATAAAACGTAATTCTCTCTTGCACTCCGGCTCATTTTGATCCACCTTCCAGGGCCAGGGGAACTATTCTCGTCATATGTGTCTCAGGTCCGTAGACTTCAATTGGCACGCCAAGCCTCTCCCCAAGGCTTCTCATGAGCTTGAGGCCCTGCTCATAATTGGGACCGCCCCTCCTGACATAGATCTTGACGCCCGCCTCTTGCAGCTTCTCCCGGTACTCCTCAAGTGCCATGACAACGCCCTTGAATGTCTTGGCGACATCTGTGAAGTTGGCAATGGCGCCGCCGATCAGCAGGATCTTTCCTTCGGGATCCTTCTTCCTGGTCATGAGGTCAAGGATGGTCCTCGTGTAGTAGTAGGTCTCCTCTGTGTTCGGATCTCCGCTGTACTCGCCGTAATTGGCCATCTCTTTTGCAAATCCCAGGTCGCAGATTGTATCGGCGTAGATCACGCTCGCGCCGCCCCCTGCTACCATTGTCCAGACCCTGCCTTCGGGATTCAAGACTGTGAGCTTCAAAGAGGCTCCCGTCTTGGAGTCGATGTCTTTTATGAAGAGCTCCTCTCTGCTCAGAGATCTCCCGAAGGGCTCTGGGAATGAGAGGCCAGCCCACTTCCTTCGCATCCAGTACTCTTCTGCATCGTCGAGCTTGGCCACCATGTCCAGAGGCACAATTGAGCCCTTTAGGAATGTGAAGGGGTTGATCTCGATGTATGCAAAGCCGGTCTCGGAATAAAAGCGCCACAGCGCCTTCAGGAATTTCTCGATGGCGACGGCCTTATCGCCGAGGCTCTCGGGCAGGCTTGACTTTATGTCAACGCTATCTATTCCTTCCAGGACATTCACATGCCAGCGAATCACCTTGTCCCAGTTCTCCTCGACATAGACTCCGCCCTGCATTGAGAAGAATATGTTATCGCCATCGGAATCCGAGCTTATGGCTGCATAAAGCTCCTCTTCGTGGGGTATGAATGGTTCAATCAGAAAGTGAGTCAGCTTGCCGGTCACGCCACCTACCGTCACCTCAGCATCAATATTCTCCTTCAGGAACTTCTCTGCCTGCGGCCAATTCGCATCAAGAAGAACCAGACCATGCTTACCCCTCTTTCCAAAGAGCTGATCCGGTTTGACGACTAGCCGCGAGGTCTTCAGCCAGGGATTTATCGCCTCCATCTCCTCCAGATCCGTCTCAGGTCCCACGAGGGCCAGTTCGCCCTTATAGGAGAAATCATTGAGGTACTCGGGGAGGATTCTGGCTAATAACCGCTTAGCATCGTACTCCCTAATGCCTCTTTGTGCCATGTCCAAAACCACCTTCGCCGCCTTAATGAGTTTCTTATTTACAAACCTTTCTAAAGGAAGAGGTGGAAACGCTCCCAACTAAAAAAAAGCAGGACACGTTATGGAGAATGGCAAATTATGATCTGTCCGGTCTGCAAGAAGGATTGTCTGAGGCCTGCAGAGGAGGTTTTGGCTGGAATTGATAGCAGGTATATCGCCTGCCAGGCCTGCCCTCCGGATCCGAATTTCAGCAAAACCATAAGAGGAAGCCTCTTGCCTGAGAGGCTTGATAGATGCCGCTCCTGCGGCAGAGCCAGCCTTGATGCCGTTATGCTCGACGTCCTTCGCATGCTTCAGAGGTTTGGACTGCGCGACAAAGAGGACGGCCTTAGGAGCGTTGGATCGCCGCTGATAGAGGTGGGCTATCCTCTGGCCTATTCGCCGCGCCTGGGAGAGCGGAGCCTTATCATCACCGGCGAGGGCTACAGCAAAAGATCCGCCGAGGCTATTATCAGGGAGATTCCAGAGATCAAAGGTGTGATTCTGGGAAGAGGCGTTCCGGGCGTCGTGAGCCTCGATAAGAAGCCCCTTGAGAATGAGCTGCTGGCAGGCTGTGATCTACGAGCTGATGTCGTATCCTGTCTGCTCGGAGAATTGGTGATATATAAAAGGCAGTCCCGGATTCATATTGAGTTCTCACGCCAGGAGGCTCCTAAGATGAAGATATTGGAGCAGCTATTCTTTCAAGGAAAGCTTCGCGATGTGACGGACGGCCTATGCGGCCCTGGGACCCTCGGCATGATGTGCGCTCTTTCCGGAGCCGAGAGGGTCGTCTCTGGCTGCCGGCGGTCCAGGACCTGCTGATCAATCTCGAGGCCAACCGGGAGCTGCTCGGGATAGAGAAGATAGAGCATCTGGAGCCGGCTACCGAGATGGTAGGTAGCGAGCCGGTGCTCGTAGCCAGGGCCCGCGGTGCCTGCGAGATAGAGGTCTATCACGGCGACCTGGCAAAGCTCTTCTCAAGAGCAGAGCCCACCAGCCTCAGCCTCATAGATCACTTTCCGGGGTCGGATAACAGGGAGCTTGAGCGGGCCTGCCGCGGCTGCAAGGAAACTGTAATTGTGTAAAGGATAGAATTATGGGACAGCGCGGATTCGAACCGCGGTCCAAGAGTCCCAAACCCTCGAGGATAGACCAGGCTACCCCACTGTCCCATGAGGCAGTAGCCCATTGAGGCGTATGCTCCTTAAAAGCCTTTTGCTATTCGCTAATCACAACCTTTTTAAATCCTGATTTCCAGGGAACAGTTCATGGGAAAGACAGGAAGCATAGAATGGGTTAAGATCAAGGGCAGAAAGGGCCAGGTCAGACAGGTCACAAAGGCCGAGGCCACCCATAAGAAGCCCGGTCCGATGCAGAGATACACAGCAGCAGGCTCCAGAGTCAAGAAGATTAAGAGATCAATCAAGGCCACTCAAATCAGGACATGATCTCCCAGGATGTAGTCTTAGTTCGCTACGGGGAGATCACTCTAAAAGATAGCTGGACCAGACAGAGCTGGGAACGCATTTTAGCAGGAAATATTGCTTTTTACCTGGCACAGGCGGGGATCGAGTACAGATCTGAGAGGGGCGAGGGGAGAATCTTCGTTCGCACCTCCGACCCGAGGGCAAGCGAGATCGTATCGCGGGTCTTCGGAGTGGTATCTGTAAGCCCTGCATTGACAGTTGCCTCAGATCTTGATGAGATCAGCCGGGCGGCTGTGGATCTTGCTATAAGGGCCGCACCAGGCAGCTTCGCCATCCGGCCCAGGCGTTCAGGCGTCTCTTTTTCGAGCGAGCAGATCGGGCGGGCGGTCGGGGATGCGGTCCGAATTGCCACAGGCTCGCGGGTGGACCTGGATGATCCAGAGATGGAGATCTTCGTCGAGGCCAGGAGAGAGCGGTCATTCATCTTCACAGATGTTATACCCGGTGTGGGAGGCCTGCCCCTGGGCACTCAGGGAAAGGTTCTGACTCTTATTTCCGGAGGCATAGATTCGCCGGTCGCAGCCTGGATGATGATGAAGAGGGGCTGCATGGTTAGCCTACTTCATTTCGACTCAAGGCCTTATGCCGATGCAATTGAGCAGTGCAGGAGATGCGCCGGCGTCCTGGCAGGCTGGGCGACGGGCAGGAAGATCGATCTCATCACAGTTCCTATCGCCAGAGGAATCGAGAAGATCTCAGCTCATTATCCCAGGGCCACATGCGTCCTCTGCAGGCGGCTGATGTACCACATAGCCTCGGAGGTGATGGAGAAACAGGAGTGCCTGGGAATTGTCACAGGCTACTCCATGGGCCAGGTGGCCTCCCAGACGACGGAAAACATTCTTGCGGAGCAGGCCGGGATGTGCGTTCCGGTATTCCATCCGCTCATCTCCATGGACAAGACAGAGATTGTGGATCTTGCCAGGAAGATAGGCACAATTGAGATCACAGAGGAGACTAAATCCTGCAGCGCCGTGCCCAAGAAGCCCATGACAAGGGCCCGGAAGGATGAGATGATCAGGGCCGAGGAGTTGCTGGGGCTGAGGGAGATGGCAAAGAGCCTGGCCGCAGAGATGAAGGAG
>JBFYLF010000114.1:0-4917 GCA_041305505.1 Methanothrix sp.
AAGCCAGCTTCACCTATCTCAGCTCCTGGATAATTCTTCCAACCTCTTCCCGACCCTGGATCCGGTCCACCTTTGCTCCGATCTTGCCCCTTGGCAGCAGCTCAAGTCCCATCTGCATCGACTGGACAATCGATTCGGGAGAGACCAGGAGAAACTCTGCTGTTAGAGGCAGCTCGGCGATTCTGCCGTAGTCTTTGATCTGCCCCAAGAATAGCTCCTCATAGGAGGCATCCATGATCCGCTCTCCATCCCGCTCCGCTATGTCCTTGAGCGCTGAGACCACGGCTTTGGGCCGAATCCCCCTCGGGCAGCGCACTGTGCAGAGAAGACAGGAGGTGCAAAGCCACAGGGTGTCATTGTGCAGCGCCTCATCCTTCCTGCCCTCCAGGCACAGCTTGATCAGCCTCCGGATGCTCGGATTCATCAATTTGGCAGTGGGACAGCTTGCCGAGCAGGTGCCACACTGAATGCAGGACAAAACCTCCCTTCCGGCAAGCCGTAGGACCTCCTGCTTGAAGTCTTCATCAACTGCAGCCATTAGCTTTCAAGCCCCCTGCTCCTTCTCCCCTTCAGCCGCCGCTTGGCCGGCAGGCGCGCTTCTGCTCCTCTTCAGCCTCTCAGCGATCTTCCGGCTGGCCTGCTCCGCCGGCTCCTTCTCGAGTATCTGCCTGACTTTCGGCTTCTTGAGAAGCGCCTCCAGAGGCTTGATCGCCTCATCCACAAGCAAGAGCAGCTCCGGGTCCACTTTTGGTATCTCCGGAGCAGGCAGGGGCTGCCTCTCAATCTCAGGCGGCAAGACTGCCCCGCTCACATCCGGACGCCTTCGGCTGCCGCTCTTGATAGCCGAGATCGCCTCCTTCCACTCCTCTGCCCAGGGCGTCTCCTTGATTTCGGTGTGGCTGACTTCAGATCTGTCAACCTCTATGGCTGAGACTGGACAGGCCTTCTCGCAGGCACCGCAAAATATGCACTGATCTTTGACGGGAGATGCCTTTCCCCGCTCGTCCACGTACCAGCACTTTGCCGGGCAGACGTTGAAGCATGCCTGACAGCCCTGGGGATCGCAGCGTACGAGGTTCTTCTCAACCATCCGAATCTCGCCCTGGAAAGGCTTCTTGATATCTATCGCTTCATAAGGGCAGACCAGGGCGCATCGGCCACAACCTATGCATAAATCACCGTCGATCTGAATGCTTCCTTCGAACTTCTTGGACGGATCCTGCTCAAGTGGCTCGCCCTCAACTGATATGGCCTCCTCGGGACAGATGGGGACGCACAGGCCGCAGTAGTCGCAAAGCTCCTCATCAATAAGGAGCTGCTCGTATGGTGCGAGATTTCTGGGGTCCTTCTCCCTATCGGTCCGGTCCAGCAGGAGGAAGGCCTTGCAGAACCGCTCGCACCTGCCGCAGAGGTTGCACTTCTCCAAATCGACTGCAATCTTCCCCTTGACATCTTTCCTAAGCGGTCCGAAGTCCTCGCGGGTCCTGTTGAATCTGACACTGATCGCCTTTGTGGGGCAGACGGGCTCGCATAGCAGACAGGGCAGACATCTCTCGTTTGGCACAGCCTCACAGAGAAGCCGGGGGTACTGCGCCTGCTCGCTGAAATCAATTGCCTTCGCATCTCCTCCATCATCCCTTGAGGAATCTCTGATCTGCTCCTTCTCTTCAGAAGCCTCGGTCATGTCTGGGCCCCGGCAGCTTCTGCCGCCTCCTGGGATGTCTCGTTCTCCTGCAATGTCATCTTGAAGGCCTTTGTTGGACAGAAGTTGACGCACATACCGCAGAAGGCGCATGCATCAAGGTCGATCAAAATCGGGGGTGCGTCCAGCCCTTTGGCGATCTCCTGCAGCGGCCCCTCCTGAAGCGCCTTCTTGGGGCATAGGTCAACGCAGATGGAGCAGCCTGCGCATTTCTTGTAATCGTAATCAAGGACTATCTCCCGATTCTTGCTCTTCTGACGGGCTAAGATATGCGAGTCCTGCACATCCATCTCCTTCTCAATCTCCATCATGGCCCCACCTCCCCTTCGATAGCTCCTTTCGGGCCAGCCTCTCCAGTTGCTACATGCCGTCTCGCTTCTCTTAGCTCAGTTCCTATGGGGCCCATCGCCTTCAGCTCAGCTATGAACTCCCGAAGGTCCTTGGCATAGATCTCGCCCTCGCTAGCAGCGCACCAGACGATCTTGACCCTGCCAGGATTCAGTCCCACCTCGGCCAGAACCCCTTTGAGGACATTGACCCTCTGAAGAGCCTGGTAATTGCCGTCTTTGTAGTGGCACTCACCTATCCGGCAGCCAGCGATCAGAACTCCGTCTGCGCCTCGGCGCAGGGCCTCAAGGACGAAGCTCGGGTCAACCCTCGCGGAGCACATGACCCTGATGTTCCTGGCATTTGTCGGATACTGGATGCGCGATGTCCCTGCCAGATCGGCAGCGCCATAGCTGCACCAGTTGCAGAGGAAGGCTACGATCAGCGGAAACTCCCTCTTGACCTGCGTCGCTGCCCGGACCTGCGCTACTATCTGCTCATCTGAGAAGAAGCGCATGTTTATGGCATCTGCCGGACAGGCGGCAGCACATGAGCCGCAGCCCTTGCAGGCGGCCTCATCAACATAGGCAGGGCTCTTGACTGATATGGCCTTCTTGGGACAGGTGTCAACGCATAATTTGCATTTGATGCACTTTTCCGGATCTACATAAGCCGAGGTCGGCTCAAGCTCAAGAGTGCCGCGGTTTAGCAATTTGATGGCCTTGGCAGCGGCGGCGCTCCCCTGGGCTATCGATATGGGGATCTCCTTCGGCCCCGAGGCGCAGCCTGCTATGAAAACTCCATCGATATGAGCCTCCACAGGTCTCATCTTGGGATGGGCTATCTCGAAGAACCTGTCAGGCCGGCGGGAGAGTCCGAGGAGATTTCCCAGCACCTCTGAATTGGAGTTTGGCTCAAGCCCCACAGATAAGACTGCAAGGTCATGTGCCGCCCGCCTGATCTCTCCCATCCCGGTGTCCTCGAAATAGAGGAAGATCCTTCCATCCTCCTCCTGGATGCTTGAGACTCGGGAGCGAACGAAGTTGACGCCCAGTTTCTGGGCCCGGAGGTAGAACTCTTCGTAGCCTTCTCCGCCGGCCCTGATGTCTATGTAGTAGATCGTTACATCCGTCTCAGGATACTTTTCCTTGACGAGCTGAGCGTTTTTAAGGGAGGCCATGCAGCAGATTCGCGAGCAATAAGCGTTTCCTACAGTTGCGTCCCGCGATCCAACGCACTGCAGGAAGGCTATGGACCCGGCGATCTTTCCAGTGCTGGGCGCGACCACCTCGCCCTTCGTAGGACCAGATGCATTGAGCATCCTCTCCATCTGAAGGGTTGTGATCACATCCCTGTACCTGCCAAAGCCGTACTCCTCCTTCCTGGTGGCATCGAAGGGCTGCCAGCCGGTCGCAACTATGATTGCCCCGACGTTGAGCTTGAAGTCCTGGGACTCCTGGTCGAGGCGCACCGCCTGGACCGGACAGGCCTCGGCACACCTCTTGCAGCCTATGCAGGCCTGTGGATCGATGCAGGCCACCAGGGGCACCGCCTGAGGATATGGAACATAAATCGCCTTTCTCTTGCCTATTCCAAAGTCGTACTCGCTCGGAACCTCGGCTGGACAGACGGATGCGCACTCGTTTATGCAGCCTTTGCACAGCTTCTCGTCGATATAGCGGGCCTTTCTTACTCCCGAGACTGTGAAGTTGCCAACGCTCCCCTCGACGCCAAGGACCTCCGAGTAGGAGTAGAGCGTGATGCCTGGATGGTTGTAGACCTCTGACATCTTGGGCCCCAGAACGCAGATCGAGCAGTCGTTAGTGGGAAAGACGTCTGTAAGAAGAGCCATATAGCCGCCGATTGTGGGCCGCCGCTCGACAAGATAGACATGAAGGCCTGCATCTGCCAGGTCCAGGGCCGCGGCGATGCCTGCGACCCCCCCGCCTATGACCAAGACGTCCTTGCTGACGGGAATGCTCTCAGGGTCGAGGGGCTGCAGAAGCGCTGCTTTGGCAACGGCCATCCGGATCAGGTCTTTGGCCTTTTCCGTGGCCATCGCAGGTTGGTCCATGTGAACCCAGGAGCACTGCTCACGGATGTTGGCCATCTCAAGCATATAGGGGTTTAAGCCAGCCTTGCTTATGGCTCTCCGAAATGTCGGCTCGTGCAGCCTTGGCGAGCAGGCGGCGACGACAACCCTGTCGATCTTAAGCTCCGCTATATCCTTCTGGATCTGCTCCTGGCCGATGTCGGAGCATGAGAACTGCAGGTCGCGGGCCACGGCGACGCCGGGGAGCTTCTCTGCAAAGCTCCTCAGGTCATCCATGTTCAGAACGCCTGCGATGTTCAGGCCGCAGTGACAGACGTAAACACCTGTTGGCATGAGACTTCGGAGAAGTATGAACTCTCCAAGTCACTTAAACTTATGCCATCTGCCCTAGCATCTTCTGCCCTGCCACAAGGCAGCACCTCAAAAAAAGGGAGATGGTGGGCCCAGGAGGTTTCTGCCTGACGCTCGGCCCAACATTGCATTCAGAGATCGCTCTGCAGCCCTCAGATCTCAGCCATGCGGGTATGCTCCAGATTCTGGCCCATCATGGGCCAGTCTAGATCGCCGAATCTGTCCGAAATCCTCCAGGCATAGAGCTGGCCGTCATCTGATCCGACTACCAGCTCCAGAGAGCCGTCATTATCAATATCATCGATGGTTGGTGCCGTTTGGATATCGTCCAGGGCTACTTTGGGAAAGCCCTCCACCTCGGTGCCATTCAGCCTCCAGGCATGAACTCTGTTGTCAGTCGATCCTCCCAGGATCTCCTGGTTGCCGTCACTATCTATGTCTCCCAGCGTCACACATCTAATCCAGCCACCCGTCTGTATTGGAA
>JBFYLF010000115.1:0-4908 GCA_041305505.1 Methanothrix sp.
GGCTCGCCCAGCCTCATAGCCGACGGCGTTCAGCACAAAGCTGATGTGCTCACCTCCGCGCTTGTCTTCCTGGCCCTCATCGCCCAGAGCATCGACTTTCCTTTAGATCGGGTCGCAGCCGCCATCATTGCTCTCGTCATTTTCAAGGAGGGATGGGAAATTCTGCTCTCCGGCATGCGTGTGCTCCTGGACGCCTCGGTGGATCGGAAAACACTGGAAGAGATCCGCCTGCTGATAATGCAGGCGCCCGAGGTTGAATCCATCAATGAGGTAGTTGCCAGGAACTCCGGGCGCTATTTATTCGTTCAGGCCAGCCTGGTCCTGAGGGTGACCGATCTCAAGAGAGCCCATCTGGCCAGCGAGAGAATTGAGGCGCGGATCCGAGAAGAGCTTCCACATGTCGATCGAGTGCTTATCCACTACGAGCCGAAGGTGAAGAGCACGCTCAGATATGCCGTTCCTCTGGCGAACGCCCGGGGGAGCTTAGGAGAGCACTTCGGCGAGTCGCCCTATTTCGCCCTTGTGGAGATGGACCTTCAGGAGATGAGGCTCTCCAAACAGGAGATCATTGCCAATCCATACCAGGATCTTGCAAAGGGAAAAGGCATCAAGGTGGCCCAGTTTCTGCTGGCCTACAAGCCTGATGTCGTCATAACCCGTGAGAGCCTGACAGGAAAGGGGCCTGGATATGCCTTCGCCGAGGCAGGAGTGGAGATCGGCCAGACCGAGGCCAGGACATTGGATGATATCATACAGGGCCTGGAGAAGGGCACCATGCAAATGGTTTAAATACAAAGTCGCATATAAGCGTAATTGTTGTGTTATCGTCTTCGGCATTTGTCGGGACGGAGCGGCAAAAGCCTAATGTATGGCTTTTGGCAGTTTCTGAAAATACAAGTTAGTGAGGCTTTAATGAAGATATGTGTAACAGCAGGAGCATCAGGCCTTGATGCTCCCATGGACCCCCGGTTTGGGCGCTGCCCATTCTTCGTGGTGGTGGATCTTGACAGCATGACAGAGATATCCATTGCAAATGCAAATGTCATGGCCAGCAGCGGTGCCGGCATACAGGCCGCCCAGGAGGTGGCCCGGCAAGGGGCTGCTGCTCTGATCACGGGAAACATAGGCCCCAATGCCATGCAGACCCTCTCAGCTGCCAGGATAGATGTCTACCAGTACCAGGGCGCGGGAAGCGTCCGGGACGTCGTGGAGAAATTCAAAAGGGGAGAGCTGTCAAAATTAGCTGATGCCTCCGTACAGGCCCATGCAGGCATGGGGCAAGGTGCTGGAAGAGGTGGCGGCCAGGGTATGGGAAGAGGCGGTGGCCGGGGGGCTGGCGGCGGAAGAGGCGACGGCCAGGGTGCAGGAAGAAGTGGTGGTCAAGGAGCAGGAAGAGGAGGTCAATGGTAATGAAGATCGCCATTCCAACAATGGGCGAGAGCGGTATGGAAGAGGCCATCTGCCAGCATTTCGGCAGGGCTCCTACATTTACCATAGTGGATCTGGAAAGCAATGAGGTCAGGGTTCTTCCCAACGTGAGCGAGCACATGGGCGGAAAGGGCCTTCCCACTGAGATCATGTTCGCAGAAGGCGTGAAGGTGATGATCGTGGGCGGTCTTGGGCCTAAAGCGGTCTCAGCATTCAACCAGGCGGGCATTGATGTATTCGTAGGAGCTGCCGGCACCGTAAGGGATGCCATCGATGACTGGCAGGCGAAGATGCTGACCAGGGCCAACCTGGACAATGCCTGCAGTGAGCATAGGCATTAGGCTTCGATCCGAGGTTGTGATTTGAAGATATCCATAGCTAGCGGTAAGGGAGGCACAGGCAAGACATTGGTCGCCACCTCCCTGGCCGTATCCCTGGCCTCGCCTGCCGATGAGAGGATCACAATCGCCGATTGTGACGTCGAGGAGCCCAATTCTTTTCTTTTCTTTCCCGAGAGGACACTTTTGGAGAGGAAAGAATGCCTTGTTCCCGTGCCTGTCATTGATGAGGCGAAGTGCACCCATTGCGGCAAATGCGCGGATTTCTGCGCCTATCACGCTCTGGCTGTGCTCCCCCAGACTGTTTTGCTCTTTCCTGAGCTTTGTCACGGCTGTGGAGGATGCACCATCATCTGCCCGGAGGGCGCAGTAAGTGAAACATCTCGCTCTGTGGGTGAGATATTTCGGGCCCGATCCGACGGAGTGCAGATCATCTGGGGAGAGCTTCGCCTGGGTGAAGCGCGAACGACTCCCCTCATCAAGGCCGTAAAGGATGCGGCCAGAAGCGAGATCGTGATTGTGGACTGCCCGCCCGGCACCTCCTGCTCTCTGGTGGAGTCTGTACGGGGCACCGACTTCTGCCTTCTTGTCACCGAGCCCACACCCTTCGGCCTTTATGATCTGAACATCGCCCTGAAGGTGCTGGATAAGATGAAGGTTCCAAGAGCTGTCCTGGTCAACAAGAGTGGCATGGGGGACCGAAAGGTCTACGAGTATCTGGAGAAGAGAAACATACCCCTGCTTATGGAAATTCCCCTGGATAGGAAGATCGCAGAGCTCTACTCCCGAGGAGAGATCTTCGCCGAGAAGATGCCGGAGTGGAAGGGCAAATTTGCAGACATGGCCCGGAGAATAGAGGAGATGATATCATGAAGCAGATCGCAGTTGTGAGCGGAAAAGGGGGTACTGGCAAGACCTCCATCATAGCATCTCTGGCGGCTCTGGCCCGAGGCAGAGCCGTGTATGCCGACTGCGATGTGGACGCCCCCGATCTGCACCTCATACTCCAGCCCCAGGTCGTAGAGCGTCGCGAGTTCTTCGGAATCAAGAGAGCATTTATTGACAGTGAGAAATGCAACCAGTGCGGCTCGTGCCAGGATGCCTGCCGGTTTGCAGCCATACACGATTTCCAGGTCGATCCCGCCCTCTGCGAAGGCTGCGGCGTCTGCAGGCTGGTCTGCCCCGCTGAGGCCGTGGAGATGAGAGAGAGCCTGGCCGGTTATGCCTACATATCCGACACCAGATTCGGCCCCCTGGTTCATGCCGAGCTTTTCCCGGGGGAAGAGGCATCCGGAAAACTGGTGGCATTGGTCAGGGAGATGGCCCGCATTCTGGCCGCATCCCGCAACCTTGATCTGGTCCTGATCGACGGCTCTCCCGGCATCGGCTGCCCGGTGATCGCCTCGCTCACCGGAGTCGACCAGGCCCTGGTGGTGACCGAGCCCACCATCACCGGCGAGCACGACCTTGATAGAATCCTGGGCGTGGCCAAGCACTTCGGCATCAGCACGGTCGTATGCATCAACAAATACGACCTTAATCCTGCGGCATCGCAGCGCATTGAGGATCTCTGTCGGGAGCGATCCGTTATGGTCGTGGGGAGGCTGCCCTACCATATTTCCGTAGTGGAGGCCATGACATCGGCCAGATCCGTGGTGGAGAACGGCGGGCCGGTAGCGGATGCCATATCGGATATGTGGAGAATTTTGGTGAGGTGCCTTGAATTGCCCACTTGATGATTAGTATCATCTCTCTATAAAGATACAAATCAATCTATTTTTATGCTTTTGGGAGAATAAACTAATGGGGGTTTTGTCTGAATGTCCAAAACTGCAAATGCAATAAATAAGGCCATTTTGGCAGCTTTGTTGGTATGTGTGGCCTGTCCGGTCCACGCCCAGTATGATCCACTGGCAAGCAGCATTTTTACATCGCCGCAGGATGCGAGGAGAACGAGCAGCATTGACGGCGAAAAGGTCCAGGTCGATCCGAATGCCGATCCTCTGGGCATAGATGCCCTGATGCGTCCGCTTGATACTCAGCATAGTGCGGAGTATCTGGACATAGTATCTGGCCAAAGGAATCTGAGCCCGGCTGTGGCCGCAGATCTGCAGAGCAATTGGACGCTGGACCTGTCAGGAGGCACAGCAGGCACAGCTTATCTGCAGCTCGTGCAGAATCGAGAAGCTGTATTTGGACGTGGAACTCTTTCGACCACTTTAAACTCTGTCAGCACATTCAAGGCCATCTCCGCAAGCGGCTATGTGACCAGGGATGTCCTGCATTTGGATTTGCTGGATACGCACGATTTGATCCTATACCGCTGCATATTGACCCTCAGCCAGGATTCGCTCCTGGGAAGCTTCATTGCTTATGATGCATGGGGCAGGACCTGGTCAGGCACAGCTCAGGCAAGAAGGGCTATTTAAAATATAAGGAGTATGGGGAAAGCCCGGCTGCTTGCCCATATTTCCCTCTATATTTCTGCTAAACCTGTTTTATGCAGCCTTCACAATATCCTCGAACTCGCAAGTATCAATATACCCGGGGCTGTACGAGATCTTTAGCTCTGCCTTTCCGGGCGCCTCAAGTAGAAATTATGGCCCATGTATTCGGTCTTTATCAACTCTCCCTCTTCGACCAGCTTTTGAAGAACATCCCGGCCTAAATGGGATCGCGATAGAAATTTCAGGGCTGCCTCTTCTCTCATGGGGTGAACGGCAGTTATTGCCAGAAGATCATGGTCCGCATTTCCGGTGGACTGGAAGCTGTCTCCCTCATATCCTACAAGAAGCTCGACCTGCTTGAGCCGGGTGGTGAATATCTGGTAGGCCCGGTTGATGCTCTCCTCTGGGGGCAGCATAGCCCATCTTTCCGCTGGCGGCCGGATGGGCACAGAGATATAGGCAACATCCGGATCAACCTCTTCCAGAAAATCCGCCACGGCCTGTAAGGAGACCTCATCGTCGTTTATCCCTCCTAAAAGCATGCTCTCGCTGACAAGCCGGCCCTTGAACTCCTTCGAGAAGTCCAGAATTCCCTGCAAGATTGCCTCATGCCGAAGTGCCCGGTGTGGCCGGTCTATGCGCCGCCATATGCACTCATCAAGAGAATCCACCTTGACAGACACCCAGTCGGCCTT
>JBFYLF010000115.1:4971-6678 GCA_041305505.1 Methanothrix sp.
ATGTCCAGGGTTGGCTCGCCATCGGGCACAAATGTGAGATAATCGATGAACAGCCCCAGGTCAGCCGAGCTTTTCACCTTCTCGGCCACCTCCTGGAAGATCTCAACTGGGCTGTAGTATGCTCGGCGCTGAGCTGTCATCTGCATAGTTCTTCCCACCTGACAGTAAGCGCAGGAGTAGGTGCATATCTTGGCAGGGATGTTGTTTATGCCCAGGCTCCTCCCCAGCCGCCTGGAGGGGACAGGTCCGAAAGCGATCATCTTTCACACCTCTATCTATTTCAGATATTAATCACATCGCCCACGGATAAGGGGCAGCACCTCTCTCCCAGAGTCTGCTGCAGGCGGCATATGGCCTTCTGGCCGGTACAGTGACCCGGCCGTAGCAATTCAGGGTTCAGCTCCAAAAGGGCCTCTGCTGTGGCATCTATCCTCTTCAGGCTCGCCCCCATTAGATGAAAGCCTCCGATCACCGCATAAATCTCATCCACACCGGTTATCTTCTGAGCATGCCGGATGGTATTGATGATTCCGGAGTGAGCACAGCCGGTTATGACCACCAGCCCTCTGCCCGGCAGGACCGCCACCAGGGCCTGATCATCGGTGATGATATCCGGACAGTACTGGCCGTCCCTGACAGTCCAGAAGCCTTCCACTATCTCGAAGCTCTCTATGCGCGAGATCTCGCCGGTGGTGGTCAGCCCCGGCGCTAGCGCCGCCGGCCCCCGGCATTCCAGCATGACCGCCCCCGCGGCCTCGGCCTGGACCCTGGTGAAAGGAAGGCCGATGTCTTCAAGAACAGGCCGGGCCTTCAGCTTGGGGGCGAAGATATCGGGATGAGCGAGAACTGGAACTCTTCTCTTCATCTCTTGCAGTATGCCCATCAGCCCCCCAGTATGGTCATAATGGCCGTGGCTGAGGCAGATGAGATCAATTCCAGCTAGATCAATGCCCAGAACAGAGGCATTGTGAAGCATAACCTCTGCCGAGGCGCCCGTATCCAGAAGCATCTTCGTGCTCATAGACCCCAGGTCCAGATCCAGAAAGATGGAGAGGCCATGCTGGGCCCAGAGAGAGGAGCATTCAACCGAGGCGGAGTTCTCGGCCACAATTTTAAGGCGCAGATCTTGCAGCATGGAATAAGGTAGGGTCTGCAAAAGCTTAAAATTGACGTATGAATTGAGAATCCGTTTGATCCATTCTCAGTCTCCCAATTCATGAAGAATCAGTGGCGTTTTCCGGCACGTACACCACCTGGCCGCTCTCAAGCCTGTAGGCAGTCCCCATTCTGCTTCCCTGGCCGCCGGCGATCTTATCTGTCATATTGAGCACCTGAATCTGGCTCATGTCCTTGATTATGATCTGCATATTGGGATCGCCCGGATTCTTGACTATGGTCACATTGGCCTCGGGCTGGAGCAGCTCCGGCACATTGTAGGAGACGACCAGAGCCAGGAGGAGGGCTACCGCAAAGACCATGGCCGTATCAAATAAATTGGCCACTCCGCTCATGGGATCGTCATCCTCCGGGTCCGCCAAAAGTCCCAGTCTACGCCGTCTCATCCCTTCTGCCCCTGATGATGTTCACAGCGTACTCCAGGTCGCTCAGGTCCTGCCGATACCACCGGCTCCTGATCACCATCACAGCATAGCAGATGCCGCCGACAACCAGCCCGATTACTGTTGTGGCAAAAGCTATGACCAGGTT
>JBFYLF010000116.1:0-4872 GCA_041305505.1 Methanothrix sp.
ACCGAAAACAGAGGAGCTATTTTGCAAGAAAAAGGGATCTAGTCAACGAAGACTCGATGATTTCTGAATCCGGAAAACCGGGGCGCGCGGCCCGAAGCAAACCCCATCCTGTTGGTTGGGGTGGCCGCGCGCAGTTTGATTTTTAAAGAATACCCCGCAGCTTGCTGCGCGGGTGCGCCGGCGCAGTTCCACTCACGGGAAAACGTTGGTTGCGGTCTGAATTTATACTGATTCAGCGAGTATGACTGAATAGCAAAAAAGTAAGATTGGGGCCGATTTTCTCTCCTTTACTTCTAAACGCCTTCTTGCTCACCAGTGGATTCAGGGCTATTTGGATCTGTGTGAATCATCCCCCATTCAATTTTATTTTCTTCTTCTGTGTAATCAATAACGAGATAAATTGGCTTTTCATATCTCAATGTATTGATTATTTCTCCCAATCTCTCTTTTTCGAAGATTATGACCCAGAATGTATCTTTTTTGACAGATTTCTCTTTTAGAAATTGATCTCTCTCGAAAAAGAAGAGTTTAGCTACAATCACACCATCATTAAATAGGACAATCCTATCTTTAAATGGGTATCCCCCAAAGAAATGTTCAACAACATATGCGTTTACCGGAATTGATGGCAAAACTACCAATTAAGACCCTCCTAATTTTTTGTATTTATAACGATCATACGGGTATATATAACTTCTGGTATGTTTTTAGCCCATAAACTCCCAAAATTATTTCTCCGCTCAGCTAAGCCTGAGCGCGTAGCTCAGGATACGAAATTAAAGTTGAACCTAAACGGTACATTGATGTAAAGCCAGCAAGGTCACAAAGGCTAAATATAGATGTGCATCATGATGGCAATCGATATTCGGAGGAACAGTAAGTGATCACCGAGGTGGCTGGACAGTACAATGCACAGGAGCTTGAGAACCAGATCAGAACGCTGTGGGAGCGGGAAGATGCCTATCGCAGAGTTCGGGAGCTGCGAGTGGGAGGCAAGAAGTTCTTCTTCGTGGACGGCCCGCCTTACACCACAGGTCGGATTCACCTCGGAACCGCCTGGAATAAGGTGATAAAAGACTCGATCCTGCGCTACAAGTCCATGAACTGCTTCGAGGTCAAGGATCGGGCCGGCTGGGATATGCACGGCCTTCCGATCGAGGTCAAGGTCGAGGAGTCGTTCGGCTTTCGGAGCAAGAAGGACATCGAGGCCTATGGCGTCGATAAGTTCATAGAGAGGTGCAAGGAGTTCGCCCTGCGGCAAAAAGACGACATGACAGTCCAGTTCAAGATCCTGGGGGCCTGGCTGGACTGGGACGACCCCTACATGACCCTCAAGAACGAGTACCTCGAGGCTGCCTGGTGGACCCTCAAGAAGGCTCATGAGCACGGACTCCTGGAGAGGGGCCTACGTGTCGTCAACTGGTGCCCGCGCTGCCAGACGGCCATAGCAGACTCGGAGGTCGAGTACTGGGATGAGACTGACTACTCGATTTATGTCAAGTTCCCAGTCATAGGCGAGGAGAACACCTTCATAGTCATCTGGACAACAACCCCCTGGACAATACCTGCCAACGTTGCAGTGGCTGTCAACCCGACCTTCCAGTACTCTAAGGTCCGGGCCTGGAAGGACGGTCGGGCTGAGATACTGATCATGGCATCAGATCTCGTCGAGTCCGTCCTCAAGATTGGAAGATACCAGGACTATGAGCTTTTAGGCGTTCTATCTGCCCAGCAGATGCAGGAGCTGAAGTACGAGCACCCGCTGGGGAAAATGGTCCCGAGGCAGAAGGAAATAGTTCACGGCGTTTATACGGCTGACTTCGTCACAGCCGAGAACACGGGATGCGTTCACATAGCTCCCGGACACGGCCTCGAAGACTATGAGCTGGGACTCGATCACCATCTCGAGATCTTCTGCCCTGTGGGAGGGGACGGAAGGTACACAGAAGAGGCCGGAGAAAAGTATCAGGGCCTCTATGTCAAGGAGGCAGACGGCGAGGTGATAGCCGACCTGGACGAGAGAGGGCTGCTACTCTCTCAAGGAAGGCTGGCCCACCGCTACGGCCACTGCTGGCGCTGCAAGACTCCAATCATCTTCATAGCCACAAGCCAGTGGTTTTTGAGAATATCGGATCTTCGGGACAAGATGCTGGACGAGATCTCGCGTGTGGCCTGGTATCCTGAGTGGGCCGGATCGGCACGCTTTGCCGACTGGATAAACAACGCCAGGGACTGGTGCATCTCCCGGCAGAGGTACTGGGGAATTCCACTGCCCATCTGGACCTGCCCAGCCTGCGGCCACATGGAGGTCATAGGCACTGCAGAGGAGCTTCTGGAGAGGTCGGGCCAGAAGCTCACAGATCTGCACAGGCCGGAGGTTGACTCCGTCTTCCTGGACTGCCCGTGCGGAGGCAAGATGAAGCGCTCGCCTGATGTCTTTGATGTCTGGTTCGACAGCGCCGTTGCCTCCTGGGCAACGCTTCGCTTCCCAAGCCACGAGAAGGATTTCGATGATTGGTGGCCGGCGGACTTCATAACCGAGGGGCACGACCAGACCCGCGGCTGGTTTTACTCCCAGCTAGGCGCAGCAATGGTCTCTTTTGGCAGAGCGCCATACAAGAGCGTCCTCATGCACGGCTTCACATTGGACGACCAGGGCCGGAAGATGTCCAAGAGCATAGGGAACATCGTCCAGCCTGAGGAGGTCGTCTCGAAGTTCGGAGCAGACATCCTCCGATTCTACGTCCTTGGAGCCAATGCCCCCTGGGAGGACCTGCACTTTTCATGGGATGCAGTCGAGAACACATCCAGGATGCTCAACATCTTCTGGAATGCCTACAGGTTTGCCCTGCCTTACATGGTTTTGGACGGGTTTGACGCCACCAAGGCAGACCTCTCAGGCTATGAGAAGAGCCTGCGGCCAGAGGACCGCTGGATACTCTCAAGGGTCAACAGCCTGATCGGAGATGTCACAGAGGAGATGGAGGCCTACCAACTCCACAGAATTGTCAGGTCGATCTCCGATTTCATTTTAGAGGATCTCTCCCGCTGGTACATACAGCTTGTTCGGCCACGCACATGGATCGAGCAGAATGATCCCGATAAGCTGGCAGCCTATGCGACAATTTATGAGGTGCTCGTCAAGCTCAGCCAGGTCATGGCTCCATTCACGCCGTTCCTGTCAGAATCCATCTACCAGAATCTCGTAAAGGGCCTGGATGGGAATGCTCCTGCCTCGGTTCATATGTGTTCATGGCCAAAGCCCGATCAATCAAGGATGGATCGCAGGCTCGAAGAGAGCATGTCCCTGGTAAGGGAGGTTTCAATGGCAGCATCCAATGCCCGCCAGAAGGGTGGGCGCAAGCTCCGCTGGCCTGTCTCAGAGGTCGTCATATCTCCTTTAAAAGAGGCTGTGGACTTAGGAGAGCTGGAGGCAGTCCTCAGAGGCCAGACCAATGCCAAGAAGATCACAGTTCTTCCTCCTGGACAAAAGCCCAAGATGGACCTGGAGCTCTCCCCTGTTCATAAGAAGATAGGACCTGTGTACAAGGCCGAGGCCAAGGCAGTGGTGGCAGCACTGGAAGCAGCAGATCCCTTTGCCGTCAAGAGGCAGCTAGACTCCACAGGCGAGGCAGTTGTCTCTTCTGCCGGAAAGGACTTCAAGATAACTGAAGAGATGGTCTTGATCAAGGAGATTGCGCCTGAGAGCCTTCCGGCAGCCGAGTTCTCAAGGGGATTTGTCTACGTAGACATCACGCTAACACCTGATCTCGAATCTGAGGGCTATGCCCGAGAGATCATCCGCCGGATTCAGGACATGAGAAAGGAGATGGATCTGAAGGTTGACGACCAGATCAGGGCGAAGGTGGACATCGAGAGCAAGCCCATACTCGATCTCGCGCTATTGAAGAGGGATCATATCGCCTCTGAGGTCAGGGCATCGGCCTTCGAGCTGGGCCTAGGCCTGGAGCTTGGCGGTGCAATGGTCAAGGACTGGGATATCGAGGGAGTCTGCGTCAGGATCGGAATAGATAGGGCTTGAGGGCGCCCTCAGGAGATCGGATACAGGGAGCTGCGGGGAGATGAGGCCCAAATAGCAAGAGCGATTTAGATCGCCGGAGTTTAATAAGATGAATGAGGAAGAGGAGGTTATGGAGGCGCCGGTCCCAGTCAGGGTGAAAGGGGTCTACATAGCTGAGTCTGAGGGGGGTTCGCCTGCGCCTGTGGTTCTGCTCGAGGATGAGCTGTCCAGGATAGTCCCCATATTCGTAGGCCTCTCCGAAGCTATATCGATTCATCACGCCCTCTCCGGGGAGCTCTCCCCAAGGCCTATGACACACGACCTCTTCATCTCTGTCCTTGAGTTTCTGTCTGCCAGCATCACAAGCGTGCTGATCGACGACCTTGATGGGGGAATATACTATGCTCGCCTCACAATCAAGAGCGATGGCAGACAGAGCGAGATAGACGCCCGGCCAAGCGACTGCCTGGCTTTGGCTTTGCGAAGCCGCGCTCCAATCGAGGTTCAGGAGAAGGTGGTGGCGGAGTCGAGCATAAGCAAGAGCGATGTCGAGAAGCTCTCATCAATCGAGAACTACCTGCAGTAAGAAGCTTTCCTTAAACTATCTTGAAAAAACATTTTAAAAATTTAATATAAAAGTGTTGATTTTGTGATTCTAACCGCAAATGAGGCTCCTGTTACTTCATCGGTAAAGATATAAGTCAAAACGTGCATCTATAATAATTACGAGTTGAAAGGCAATGACCAGAATGCATATTCTTAGGCTCTTCGCTATTTTCTATGGGTAAGAGGATAACCATTTATCATAACCCTTGATCAAATAAATCCCTGTGTCAATCTCCCAGGAAGAA
>JBFYLF010000117.1:0-4770 GCA_041305505.1 Methanothrix sp.
GTCAATTTACGAGAGCGTGAAAAACAGGCGAGGGTTCACTTCATCCCCGACCTAAAGGTCGGGGTATTCGTGACCCTCTGCACTCCCTATGTAATAAAACGATCTCAGATTTCATATATTTTAACTATTTTACATCTATCTGCCCGTCTACCAGGAGATCCTCTTTCGGTAATGATTTCTGACGACTATCGCCAGCATATTTGTCCCCAGGACCACAGCTATCAGTACAAGCGCCGTTCCCCAGGCTCTGGCCTCCACATCCCAGGCTCCCAGGAAGTAGATCAGATTCAGGAGATGGTAGTCCAGGTTGTTGACCGGCTGGAATATATCCGGGATTATGCCATAGATCATTCCCACAGGAACTGCAGTGAATGTCACAGCCGTCCACATAATTGGAGCCGTCTCGCCGCTGGCCTTTGCCACGCCCATTATCACCCCTGTGAGAATTCCCGGCATGGCGGAGGGCAGGACAACCTTTCGGATCGTCTGCCACTTGGTCGCTCCAAGAGCCATGCTCCCCTCTCGAAGGCTATTTGGAACGCTCTTCAAAGCCTCCTGAGATGTCAGAATGATTGTCGGGATATTGATGAGCCCGAGGATGATCGAGCCAGACAGCAGGGATACGCCGAAGAACTTGACCAGGAAGGCCAGGCCGAAGAGGCCGTAGACAACTGAAGGAACTCCATTCAAGCAGCTCACAGCTATTGTGATCAGCCTATTGAGCCCGAGACTTTTGGAGTACTCATGAAGATAAATGGCAGCACCTATGCCAAGAGGCGAGGAGACAATCATTGCTCCGAGGACCATCCAAAAGGAGCCCAGTATGGCAGTGCTTATCCCTCCAGCCTGGCCGAGACGCCGGTGAGGGCTTGTGAGAAACTCCCAGTCGATGACCCCTATTCCTTTGTAGATGATTGTGAAGAGAATTCCGCCCAAGAGGAGCATCGAGAGGACTGCAGAGAGGCGAACGGCAAGGAACACAAGGGCTTCCCGGCCCCTGGCGCTGTATCCGTAGATGATGTTCAAGGCGTCCTTGATGCAGAGAAGGCTTGAGACGAAGAAGAGAAGGGGCAGGATAAAGGAGTATTCGAATGAGGCCCCCATGCCAAGAGGCCTTCGTATGACGAATTCAGGATGGATGGCTCCAGAGTAAACCATTAAAAGAATTGCCGAGCAGATTAGGACGTCCAGGGCCAGGAAGGGGACGGTCTTCATGCCGCGAGAGCTGGAGCCGATAAAAGAGCCCAAGATCAAGAGCACATCCGCTGCAAGACCTATCTGCCAGATGGTAGCAATGCTCTTTGGGTCCGGCTGGAGCAGCAGGCATACGAGAGATGTGACGAAGAGCAGTCCTGAGATCAGAAGAGACGCTGCAATGGCGGGCTTGATTTTCATATCTTCAGTACCCTCCGAATTTCCGGCGGATTCGAGCCCGGGCGTAGTCTGCAATCAAACTGAGTATCGAGACGACGATAAGCAGGGCGAAGCCGACGGCAAATAAAGCATGATAGTGCATCGATCCCCTGGCTACCTCCCCCATCTCGCCTGCTATTACTGACGTAAATGTAGCTCCCTGGTCGAATACATCGTAGAAAGGAGAGGCAATCCTCGCCACATTGCCGACGACCAGCAGAACTGCCATCGTCTCTCCTATTATGCTGCCAATATTGAGAAGAACTGCCGCTGTAATTCCTGACGAGGCTGCGGGTATTGTAACATTTCGAAGCGTCTGCCAGCGGTTAGCCCCCAGAGCCAAGGATCCTTCCTTGAACTCGCTCGGAACTGCTCGAAGGGCGTCCTCACATATGGTTGTAAGATAAGGGATGAACATGATTCCAAGGAGAATTGACCCGGCAAGTATCGACCTTCCCGTTAGCATATCAAAGCTATCCTGGAGGTAGGATACGAGAATGATCACCCCTAAAAAGCCGTAGACTATCGAGGGCACGCCTGCCAAGAGCTCGATGGCAGGCTTGAGAAGCGCCTTGCTCCTGGGTCCTGCAAGCTCGGCCAGATAGATCGCAAGAGGAAATCCGATCAGAATGTTGATGAGCAGCGCAAGGATGGTTATGACCATAGATGCTGCAATAAGAGGCAGAAATCCGTAGATATCGCCTGAAGGATGCCACTTCGATCCCGTGAGAAGAGATATGATGCCGAGATCCATGAGTGCAGGCAGGCTTTCATGGATGAGAAAATAGAATATAAGAAGCATGATGAGAATCGAGGCGATGGCAGAAGCGAAGAGAAGGGACTCTACCAGCATCTCCCCATATTTGCGGGGCATCTTTATCCTGTGCCTCTCCATACGCTAAGGCAAAACACATCAAGGGGTTAAAGCCCTTGTCTATATTATCTATATAGCAATCTTACATATCGGTCGCTCTATATAGATCGTCTTTGCCGACTATCTTCATAAGAGCTTACATAAGAGCTTATGCTTGAGTGCCCAGCCTGCTTAAGATCTCCTCGGGATCGTATCGGACGCTGATGATCCTGCTTCTGCCCCTTTCGCCCTCGCCCGTGAAGTCAGCATTTATCAGACGGATGGAGTCGAGCTTATTGAGGATCTCATGAAAGCGGGTGTATCCAGCGCCGCCCTGATCATGAAAAAGTGAGAACAATTCCCCGGCGCGCCAGCTCTTCCTCTCTGCCGCCAGCTTAAGAACGCATATCTCGTCTGCCTTCAAGGACTTGAGGGCATATGCGAGGTGAACCAGCCTCGATCGATCGAAGGAGCAGGCTACATCTTCAGCCGAGACGATCCTGGAGGCGCGCTTTTCTGCAGATAGGCCTGACCTCTTGAGGAGGTCGATTCCTACCCTCAGGTCACCAGATCTCTCAGCATAGTCCACAACTGCCCCCAGCACCTCCTCCGACATGACGCCGGGATAGAAGCCCAACTGGGCCCGCCGCCCCAGTATGTCCCTCATCTCAGAGCGGCTGTAGGGCGGAAATGTGATCTCCTCTGGCTGGAAGACAGAGACCACCCTCGGATCGAGGACATAGCTTAATGATAGCTCGCTCATGATCCCAATAACTGCCATCCTGGCACCGGGGCATGTCTCATGGGCACGGAGAAGAGAGTAGAGAACATGATCCACCTCCCTCTCATGAAAGAGGTAGTTGATGTCGTCAAGAGCCACAACAAGCACCACTTCCCGCTCCGCGGATTCCTGGGCCACCTTCTCGAAGAGGCGCTTGAAGGATATGCCGCTCGATGGAGGAGAATGATCGAAGATCTTCTTGTAGACCTGATAGAAGACAGAGTATCTTGTGGAGTCCATCTGGCAGTTGACGTGGACTGGAACGACCTTTGTGGAATAAGCCTCGATCTCTTCGAAGAGCTTGAAGATAGCAGTCGTCTTGCCTGTGCCTGGGGGCCCCAGGCATAGGGCGTTGACAGGGCGACCTCCTTGCAGCGCTGGACGGATGCAGAACTTCAGGCTGTTCATCTGCGACTCACGATGGAGGAACTGCTCGGGCAGATGATCCAACTCGAATAGGTCTCGGTCTCTGAATACCGTCTCCTCCCATAAGAGGAGGTCGGGCTTCTTCTCGGGGCTCACTGATCTAGTATATTCTGTATTTCCTTCTTCAATATGGCGCTCACAACGCCCCCGTCCGCTTTGCCCCGAAGCTCCTTCATGACGAGGCCCATCAGGGGACCTATGGATCTCTCGCCTTTGGATCTGACGAGATCAGCCTTTGCAGCCACAATCGCCTTGACTGCCATCTCCACATCGGCCCTGTCAACTCCTGCTATCCCTGCTTCTGCGGCAGCCGAAGCTGCATGCTTGTCCGGATTCTCGGCCAAAGCCCTCAGGAGATCTGCCAGCCCCTCCTTGGCTACCTTTCCTTCTGAGAGAAGCTCAAAGCACTCACGGTAGTGCTGATCTGTGAGGTTGGTGACATGCACTCCTTCCCTGGCAAGCTCAATTGGCATTGTCTCGATAGCCCGGACGAGGACTGATGCCTGGATCGAAGGATTGGACTTCAGAATATCCTCGAAGAGCTGATAGCTGGCTGAGGATGCCATGACACGGGCCTGCTCTGATGAGAGGCCATACTGCTCAACGAATCTGTCTGATCGATCTGCGAAAAGCTCTGGCATCTTTAGAGACGTCAGCATCTCCTCGGTTATGGCAACTGATGGGACATCGGTCTCAGGGTACATACGAGCCGATCCGGGCAGGGGCCTCATGTACTCAGAGCAGCCGTCGGGTAGAGCACGCCTGGTCTCCTCAGGAACGCCGGTGATGATGGCCTCCCGTGCTCGGATTACGACGGCATCAATGGCCTTTAGAGCCCGCTCTCGCGGACCCGTCACCATGACAACTGCATCGCTGATCGCCGCCTCAAGCTCCTTTCTGACGGCCTCGACCTCCTCTGCTGAGACGCCGTAGGCTGGAAGCTCGTCCGTATGAAAGATCCCGCCTACCCCCGCCCTCTTTGCCCGGTCGGACATCTCAGAGCCGAGCCTGCGGTCAGGCTGGATCTCACGGCCCACGACCCCTGCAAATCCGGCCAGCCGGCAGGCCAGGACGACGCCCCTGTTCTTGATGGATCGAGAGAGAACCTTGGAGCCGGTTTTAGCGAAAATATTCGTAACGTCTTTTATCGTTTCATCAACATAGGCCGACCGCCTTGCCAACTCCTCTTTTATCTCAAGCAGCCGGACCTGGCGCAGAGCCTCGAACTCCACGACCTTATCGACGAGGTTCAAGGCCTGAACTCCTTTGACCTCGACCCTCGCCCCGCCCCGGATCG
>JBFYLF010000118.1:0-4746 GCA_041305505.1 Methanothrix sp.
TTATGCGATTGAGCGGATCGTTTACGGCAAGGGTGAGCTGAAGGGCTTCACGGCAGAAGACATTTACAATAACCTGAGGGATAAGCGCTTCTTCCAGGATGCTCAGGACTTGCAGCGATACCTGATGGATAATGGAGCGAAATACAAGATCAGAAAGGTAGAAGAGGTCTGGGAGCGCTATTACTAGCCGCCGTCATGGCGGCTAGCTCTTCTTCAAACCTTTTTCTGCAAAATAGATATTTCTCTCATCTGTTCCAAGCTCCACAAATCTGCCTGTAGCCAGGATGCTGTGGCTGTGCTTGAGCGGGGCAACTCTCGCTCCCGTCGATACAACCGAATCCGGGGGAAGATTGACATTCTCGCCAATAACCGCCACGAGGTCATCGCCCGGGTCCTCTCCGCCTAGAATGCTGTGCTCCTCGATTGTAGAATGCCTGCCAACTATCGTCCGGCGAATGCTCACCATATGTTCGATATGGGCAAAGCTCATGATCATGCTGCTCTTGATATCTGCATTGCGTTCGATGAGGCTGGTATGGCCGATATGAGAGTTCTCGATTGTCACACCCTTCTCAATTTGACAGTTCCTGCCTATTGAGACGTTTCCGATGAGCTTGACGTCGCCCGATATGAGATGCGGCTCAATCTTTGCCAATGTGCTGGGGTGAATCCACTGATTGGGTTTGTAGTGGTACTTGCGATCGAAGTGGCGGACTGCTCCGGAGAGGCAGTCCATTGCAGCCTGATGAAGCCTCTCTGGAGTTCCTATGTCTATCCAGTAGCCTTTGATGGGGTATCCATAGACGGGGTAGCCGTTCTCCGTAAGGTAGGGTATCAGGTCGCCGCCGATGTCGCGGGCCCGGTCCCCCATCTCCACCAGAACATCGCGAATGCGGGGCGAGAAGAGGTAGAAAGCGGTGTTGATCATCCGGCTCGGCTCGCTGCCGGGTTTGGGCTTCTCCACAAAGCCCCTGATACGCATGTCCCCGTCCAGCCGGGCCACGCCGTACTGGGATATGCTCTCCTCCGGGCCCAGTTCCTTGAGGGCCACTGTGAGCAGGGGCTCATGCTTTCTGTGGAAGTCGACGAAGCTCTTGATGTCGATGTCTATCAGGTTGTCTCCCGAGACGACGAGCAGGTCGTCCTTGATGTCGAAGAAGTTCATGCAGTAGCGCAGGGAGTCTGCGCTGCCCTTGTCGTCGTAAAGGGGCTGGTAGCTGAAGTCCTGGTGGTCTGTTATGCCCAGACGCTTGAAGAAGCCCTCACCGGCCTTGAAGTAGTTGCTCAGGTTGAGCGTGTTGCAGGCCCCTTTGCTTCCCAGGATGAACCTGCGGCAGCCCTGGCTTGCCAGGACCCGGAATAAGTTGGCTATGATGGCCGTATCGCATAGCTCTACCAGGGGCTTGGGCTGGTCTAGAGTAAGAGGGTACAGACGCGTTCCTGCACCGCCAACTGTGGCTAGGACCTGGGGAAACATGGCTGCTGATTGGTATCCTGCAAATATTAAGCCTATCGCTTTGCCTTTCGCCTGCGCCTTCTGCCTAGTAGCCGCGCATGATCTTCATGATGATCCGTGCGATCATAAAAGCGAGCAAGAAGAGGATGGCGTAGAAGGCTATGGTCATTATGTCCATGAGAGTGATCTAAGATTTTCTGGTTTATAGATTTGACTGAAAGAACATCTGCCGGACCGGCGTCATCTCTGGCACAGTCAATTGGCAGAAGAGACAAATATTAAGAAAGCCATGATTGCTGAGGATGAAGCGGCTCACAGCTTACGTCTCTGGCAGCGTCCAAAAGGTGGGCTACAGGGCCAGGGTGGTCCAGATCGCCAATGCCCTAGGCCTGAGGGGATTTATCGAAAACCTTGCGGACGGAAGGGTAAGAGTCATAGCCGAAGGCAGTGATGATAAGCTGAAATGGTTCGAAGAAGCCATTGAGATCAAAAACACTCTCATCAATGTCTCCTCCATAGAAAAGGCCTATTCTGATGCGAGCGGTGAGCTCAATGGCTTTTATAAGCTCGTGGGGCAGGGCGAGACGGACTCACGGTTGGACCAGGGAATTGGTGTTCTGAAGGACATCCTCGTCGCAGTGAAGGAGCTGAACGAAAACCTTGGGGGAAAGATGGATTTCATGCTGGACAAGCAAGACGACATGCTGGGTAAGCAAGACGACATGTTGAGCGAGATAAAAGGTGCCAGAAAGGATTTCAAGAGCTACATGGATCAGAGGTTTGAAAAAATTGAGATCGAGTTCTCTGAGCTAAAAGCAATACTGAAGGCCAAGGGCTTGATTTAGCTGAAAAACGTCTGCTTCTGAAATCCATATGTGTCCAATTTCCTGATTCGGTCTCTTTTCTGCAGTTCTTCTCTCGCTCTTCAGTTGCCCGTGAATGCAACACTACTCTGGATTCTGCAAAAGATTGATCTCCTAAAACCACACCAAACCCCGCAAGAACAGGTGCGATTCATGATTTATACTGAGGCCATAGAGAGGGCGAAGGATCACTTCGCCAAGCTGCTTGAGGCGCAGCTCTTGCGCGTTGATCAGATAAAGGCTGGAGAGGACTGGGCGGACTACAGCCGGCTTAAGCCCATCATCATCGGCGTTGTGGGAGGAGACGGGATCGGCCCCTACATCACCGAGCAGGCTGTTCGCGTCCTCAAGTACATTCTGGCAGATGAGATAGCTTCTGGCAAGGTCGAGCTGAGAGATATTCCGGGCCTTGACATTGAATCTCGCGTTAAAGTCATGAAGGCTCTTCCCGAGGACGTGCTCTCAGCCCTCAAGGAGTGCCACGTGATATTGAAGGGCCCCCTCACTACACCTAAGAAGGGGGACAAATGGCCGAACCTCGAGAGCGCCAATGTCTCAATGCGCCGCGAACTCGACTTATTCGCCAACGTTCGGCCTGTTAAAGTGCCTGAGAAGGGCATAGACTGGATATTCTTCAGAGAGAACACCGAGGGCGAGTACGTTTTGGGAAGCAAGGGCTTCAATGTGACTGATGACCTGGCTGTGGACTTCAAGGTCATAACCACCCCAGGATCGGAGAGGATTGTCCGTCTGGCCTTCGAGTATGCCAGGAAGAACGGGATCAAGAGGGTCTCGGCTGTCACAAAGGCGAATGTGATCAAGGCCACCGACGGCAAGTTCCTGGAGACGGCGAAGAGGGTTGCAGGCGAGTATCCCGAAATCAGCTTCGATGACTGGTTTGTGGACATCATGGCAGCCAAGCTGGTAGACGAGAAGCGTCGGAAGGACTTCAAGGTCATAGTCCTGCCAAACCTCTACGGCGACATTCTCACAGACGAGGCTGCAGAGTTTCAGGGCGGCGTCGGAACTGCCGGGAGCGCCAACATCGGCAAGCGCTATGCCATGTTCGAGGCCATCCACGGCTCGGCCCCGCGCATGGTCGAGGAGGGCAGAGCCATTTATGCCGACCCGGCCAGCATGATGAGGGCCTGCGTACTGCTCCTCCGGCACATTGGCTTTGCGCGGCAGGCCGCCAGGATGGAGATGGCCCTGGATATCTGCGGCCAGTTCGAGTGCAAGCTGGTCCTGACCGGAAGAGCCGACGGGGCAACATGCAATCAGTATGCAGACTATGTGATGGAAACCCTCCAGGATCCGAGCCTTGAGGTGCGGGCCAAAGCCTTTCAGAAATAGAAGGATTACTAGCGAATAGCAAAGCTTTAGCTAAATAGGGGCATAATAGCTATCTCGTGGAGAATTTAGCTTCTGCGTTCTTGGGCCTGAGCAAGGAGGAGCGCTCCTTGCTTCGTGCCATTGAATCCGGGATGAAGACCCATGAGTGGGTACCGTCCTTCGTCGTCTCAGAGATATCCGGTCTGCCGGCTCGAAAGGTCGATTTTCTGCTCGCCCAGCTTTTTGAGCGGAAGCTGGTCGAGCGGGAGAGCATGCACTATCTCGGCTACCGCATTGACTTTGATGCCTATGATCTTCTGGCACTCTCCCATTTCGTGAAAAGGGGGAGCGTGAATGCCATAGGCGAGAGGATCGGGGTGGGCAAGGAGTCTGTGGTTTACGAGGGCCTCGGCGAGATGCCTCTTGCCATAAAGTTCCACCGTCAGGGAAGGACCAGCTTCAAGCACATTCGCCGCTTGCGCGATCACCTCACAGACAAACCAAAAGTTCCCTGGCTATATTCAGCAGCTCTGGCGGCGAGGCACGAGTATCAGATCATGGAAAAGCTCTACAACGCTGTATCAATTCCTCAGCCGGTTGCATGGAACAGGCATGCTTTTGTTATGGAATTTGTGAGCGGCCCGCAGCTTAATCGCATCATCCTCGCAGATCCCAAAGAAGCGCTGGAGATGATCCTGGGCGAGGTGGCAGCAGCCCTGCGTCTGAGGATCATCCATGCCGACCTCAGCGAGTTCAACATAATCATGGCCGATTCCGGCCCGGTCATCATAGACTGGCCTCAGTCTGTGGATGTGAGCCACCCCCATGCCCGTGAGCTGCTGGAGCGGGACGTGGGCAACGTCTTGCGCTTCTTCGAAAGAAAATACGGCCTGGAAATGCAGCTCGAAAGGGCTCTTTCGCGGGTCCGGGAGGCGAAGACAGGTTGAGCATATTCGGGGTTGACATAGCCAGCGGCTCGCCTTCAGGCAAGAGGACTCCGAGCTACTCGCTCTTCATCCTGGATGGAGGGGGCGGATCGGGATTTCATATGATCAGCAGGCATAAGCTGATCCGGCTCATCAGGGAGCGCCAGCC